>JAKDKQ010000003.1 GCA_030453295.1 Janibacter sp. | reverse complement strand
GCCTGGTGGTGCTCGATGACGATGACTGACTTGCCGGAGTCGACGAGACGGTCGAGGAGGCCGAGCAGGTTGTCGACATCGGCCAGGTGCAGACCGGTGGTCGGCTCGTCGAGGACGTAGACCTCTCCCTTGTCCCCCATGTGCACGGCGAGCTTGAGGCGCTGGCGCTCACCGCCGGACAGTGCCGTGAGCGGCTGCCCGAGCGTGAGGTAGCCCAGACCGACGTCGACGAGGCGGTCCAGGATCTTGTGCGCGGCGGGCAGTGGTGCCGGGCCGTCCTTGGCGAAGAAGTCCCGTGCATCGGTCATCGACATCTCGAGGACGTCGGCGATGTTGTTGCCGGCGAGCTCGTACTCGAGGACCGCGTCCTGGAAGCGGCGGCCCTCGCAGTCCTCGCAGGGCGACTCGACCGTCGCCATGACCCCGAGCTCGGTGAAGATCACCCCCGCACCGTTGCACGTCGGGCAGGCGCCCTCGGAGTTCGAGCTGAAGAGCGCGGGCTTGACGCCGTTGGCCTTCGCGAAGGCCTTGCGGACCGGCTCGAGCAGACCGGTGTAGGTCGCGGGGTTGCTGCGACGGGAGCCCTTGATCGCCGCCTGGTCGACGACCACGACCTCGTCGCGGTGGTCGAGGCCCCCGTGGACGAGCGAGCTCTTGCCGGAGCCGGCCACACCCGTCACGACCGCGAGCACGCCGAGCGGGATGTCGACGTCGACGTCCTTGAGGTTGTGGGTGTCGGCGCCGCGGATCTCGAGCGCGCCAGTCGCAGTGCGGACCTCGTCCTTGAGTGCCGCCCGGTGGTCGAGGTGGCGACCCGTGAGTGTGTCGCTCGCACGCAGCTCCTCGACGGTGCCCTCGAAGACGATCTCGCCCCCCTTCGACCCCGCCAGCGGACCGAGGTCGACGGCATGATCGGCGATGGCGATGGTCTCCGGCTTGTGCTCGACCACGAGGACGGTGTTGCCCTTGTCGCGCAGCCGCAGGAGCAGGTCGTTCATCCGGGCGATGTCGTGCGGGTGCAGCCCGATCGTCGGCTCGTCGAAGACATAGGTGACATCGGTGAGCGAGGACCCGAGGTGGCGGATCATCTTGGCCCGCTGCGCCTCTCCCCCGGACAGGGTCCCTGCCGGCCGGTCCAGCGAGAGGTAGCCCAGACCGATCTCGGTGAAGGAGTCGAGCAGGTGCTGCAGCCCCTTCAGTAGCGGCTCGAAGCCGGGCTCGTCGAGCTCGCGCACCCAGGCGGCGAGGTCGTTGATCTGCATGCCGCACAGGTCCGCGATGCTCTTGCCCCGGATCTTCGACGAGCGGGCCTCGGGCGTCAGTCGCGTGCCCTCGCACTCGGGGCAGATCTGGAAGGTCACGGCCCGCTCGACGAAGCGGCGCACGTGCGGCTGCATCGCCTCGGGGTCCTTGGAGAGCATCGACTTCTGGATCTTGGGGATGATCCCCTCGAAGGTGAGGTTGACACCCTCGACCTTGATCCGCGTCGGCTCGCTGTAGAGCATCGTCTCGCGCTGCTTGTCGGTGAACTTCGCGATCGGCTTGTCCATCGGCAGGCCCATGCCCTCGAAGAGGCGTCCGTACCAGCCGTCCATCGAGTATCCGGGGACGGTGAGTGCGCCATCGCGCAGCGACTTCGTCTCGTCGTAGAGCGCGGTGAGATCGATGTCGCTGACCTGCCCCATGCCCTCGCAGCGCGGGCACATGCCGCCGAGGTAGACCTGCTGCTTGACGGTCTTGCGCTCCGTGTGGGTGCCCTTGTCGGTCGTCATCGATCCGCTGGCCTTGCGGGTGGGGACGTTGAAGGAGTAGGCGGTCGGTGGCCCGACGTGCGGCTGGCCGAGGCGGGAGAAGAGGATGCGCAGCATCGCGTTGGCGTCGGTCGCGGTGCCGACCGTCGAGCGCGGGTTGGCCCCCATGCGCTCCTGGTCGACGATGATCGCCGTGGTCAGGCCCTCGAGGTGGTCGACCTCCGGCCGGGCGAGCGAGGGCATGAAGCCCTGCAGGAAGGCGCTGTAGGTCTCGTCGATCAGCCGACGTGACTCCGCGGCGATCGTGCCGAAGACGAGCGAGCTCTTCCCCGACCCGGAGACCCCGGTGAAGACCGTCAGCCGCCGCTTGGGCAGGTCGACGCTGATGTCCTTGAGGTTGTTCTCCCTCGCTCCCTGCACGCGGATGAGGTCGTGGCTGTCGGCATCGTGAGGCATCGGCGCTCCTGGGGGTGGTCGGGAGGGACCAGACGATCCAAGCAGATGCTGGTGACATGTCCCACCACTCCGGGCCCGACCTCCTCGTCCCCCACACGCTGCGCGTGCTCGGTCACGCGAGCACCGGTCAGGTCTCGAGCCTGAGGTCCCTGCCCGCGGAGGTCGTCGAGGAGGCCCTCGAGGACGCGCGAGCGCTGGGGCAGGTGGGCCGATCCGCCTTCGGCGGGAGCACGACATGGCACCTCACTGAGCTCGGCCGGGCGAAGGGAGAGTCCGCCCTCGCCGTCGAGCTGGACGAGGTCGGTGGTCGAGCCGTCGTCGAAGAAGCGCACGCCGCCTTCCTCCCGCTCAACCGCAGGATCGGCACGGTCATGACGCAGTGGCAGCTGCGGCCCACGGCGACGGACCCGCTCGCACCCAACGACCACCGCGACGCGGCACACGACGACGCAGTGATCCGCCGCCTCGGTGGGTTGGTCGAGGACCTGCGACCCGTCCTCGACCGACTGACCAGGGTCCTGCAGCGCTTCGACCTGCACCAGCCCCGCCTCGACAGGGCACTGCACCGGGCCGAACGCGGATCGAACTCCTGGGTCGACTCCCCCGACGTGCCGTCGCTCAACATCTGCTGGATCCAGCTGCACGAGGACCTGCTGGCGACACTCGGTATCGAGCGCGGGAGCGACGACCCGACCGGGTGAGCCCGAGATCGGCGACCAACAATTCACTGGTCATCGCCCAGGCGATGCTGGTCTGCTGGAGGCATGACGAGCAGCGACGTGTGGACGACCGAGCAGACCGCGCGATACGACGGCGAGGAGGGAGTCTTCGCCCCGGAGGTCGTCGGCCCCACCGTCGAGATGTTGGCCCGGCTGGCCGACGGTGGGGCGGCGCTGGAGCTGGCGATCGGGACCGGCCGGATCGGTGTCCCGCTCAGGGCGAAGGGGGTCCCCGTGACCGGGATCGAGCTGTCCGCTCCGATGGTCGACCAGCTGCTTCGATGGTCGACCAGCTGCGCACGCAGGAGGAGCAGGTCGAGTGCTTCCGCAATGCCGCGCGACACCTGGCCCCGAGAGGGCGCTCCGTCATCGAGGTGGGCGTCCCTCCCCTTCGTCGGTTGGTGCCCGGTCAGGTGGCAGTTCCCTTTGACGTCACTGACGAGCACCCAGCCCCAGCAACGATCCGGGCGAGCATCGGGTGGACGAGGGCCGAGGTGTCGGCTCCCTCCGTCCGTGACTCACGGGACGAATCTGATTCACCTCATGAGTCACGGACGGAGCAAGCAGACAGACCCCCTGCGCTGCCCAGACAGTCGGCAAAATGACGCCCCGGGGCAGCACATCCACACCACACCGCCGGTCAGCCGCCTGGCACAGCTCGACCGCACCGAGCGCGACGCAGGACGCCTCACGCGTGGCATCGTGGAGTCCACGCAACGAGGCGCTCCCCAGGAGGAACCGAATGACCGCAGCCGTGCTCCCTTCGTACACGTCAGGCGTCTCCGACACGCCCCTGCTCGGCGACACGATCGGCGCCAACCTCGAGCGCACCGTGGCCGTGCACGGCGCCCGCGAGGCACTCGTGGACGTCCCGAGCGGTCGCCGGTGGACGTACAGCGAGCTGCTCGCCGACGTGGACGCCGTGGCCAAGGCGCTGATGGCGAAGGGAGTGGCCGCCGGCGACCGCATCGGCATCTGGGCACCCAACTGCCCCGAGTGGACGATCCTGCAGTACGCGACCGCGCGGATGGGCGCGATCCTCGTCAACGTCAACCCGGCCTACCGCACCCACGAGCTGACCTATGTCGTCAAGCAGTCGGGCATGCGCATGCTCGTGAGCGCGCTGTCGCACAAGACGTCGGACTACCGGGGCATGGTCGACGAGGCGCGCCCGGAGCTGCCCGGCCTGAGCGAGGTCGTCTACATCGGTGACGCGTCCTGGGACGAGCTCGCCACGGGTGGCTCCTCCATCACCGACGAGCAGCTGGCCGAGCGCGGAGCCTCCCTCACCCCCGACGACCCGATCAACATCCAGTACACGTCCGGCACGACCGGGTTCCCCAAGGGCGCGACCCTCAGCCACCACAACATCCTCAACAACGGGTACTTCGTCGGCGAGATGATCAACTACACCGAGGCCGACCGGATCTGCATCCCGGTGCCCTTCTACCACTGCTTCGGCATGGTCATGGGCAACCTGGCCGCCACCTCGCACGGTGCCTGCATGGTGATCCCGGCGCCCTCCTTCGACCCCGAGGCCACGCTGCGAGCAGTCGCGCAGGAGCGCTGCACCTCGCTGTACGGCGTACCGACGATGTTCATCGCCGAGCTGGACCTGCCGACCTTCGCCGATCACGACCTGAGCACGCTGCGCACCGGCATCATGGCCGGCTCCATCTGCCCGGTCGAGGTGATGAAGCGCGTGGTGGCGCAGATGAACATGACCGAGGTCGCCATCAGCTACGGCATGACCGAGACCTCACCGGTGTCGACGATGACCCGCACGGACGACAACCTCGCCCGACGCACCGAGACCGTCGGTCGCTCGATGCCGCACATCGAGTCCAAGATCGTCGACGCGATCTCGGGCGTCCCGCTCCCGCGCGGCGAAACCGGCGAGCTGTGCACCCGCGGCTACAGCGTGATGCTCGGCTACTGGGAGCAGGAGGACAAGACCGCCGAGGCGATCGACGCAGCTCGTTGGATGCACACCGGCGACCTGGCCACGATGGACGAGGACGGGTACGTCAACATCGTCGGTCGGATCAAGGACCTCGTCATCCGCGGTGGGGAGAACATCTACCCGCGCGAGGTCGAGGAGTTCCTCTACACACACGCCGACATCGCGGACGTCCAGGTCATCGGCGTCCCGGACGACAAGTACGGCGAAGAGCTCATGGCCTGGGTCGTGCTGCGGGAGGGCGCTGCGGCGCTCACCGCCGACGACGTGCGGCAGTTCGCCTCCGGCAAGCTCGCGCACTACAAGATCCCGAAGTACGTGCACGTCACCGATGCCTTCCCCATGACCGTCACCGGCAAGGTGCGCAAGGTCGAGATGCGAGAGCAGGCTCAGCAGTTCCTCGGTTCATGACGGCATGACGGCATGACGAAGGGTGGTACCCCCGATCACGGGAGTACCACCCTTCGTCATGTGGTCCAGCTGTTGCTCAGAGCTGCTGGGTGTCACCCTGGCCCGGAGCCTGCGTGGGCTGCGCCTCGGCCTTGGCCGAGAGGCGGTCCAGCTGACGGGCGGCCGCGTCGCGACCACCGAGGCCGAAGGCGAGGGCGGCTGCTGCCGCGCCACCGACGACGAGGGCACCGAAGCCGAGCTCGATGATCGAGTCCGCGATGCCCATGTACTTCAGGCCCATCGCGACGAAGAGCACGATCGTCGCGTACTTGACGATCGTCGCACCGACACCGGAGAGCATCTTCGCCAGCAGGTTGGCGACGAAGAAGCCCGCAGCGATGATCGCTGCGCCGAAGATGACCTTGCCACCGAGGCTGAGCACCTCGCTGAGGAACCTCGTGATCTGCGGGAAGTTCAGCAGCTGCGCCGCCATGACCGCGAAGAAGAGCACGATCGCGATCTGCGCCACCTTGGCGATGACCGGGACGACCTTGGTGCCAGCGGGCAGCACGTCCAGCTCGGCGAGCTGACGGTCGACGCCGACTCCGTCGAGGATCTGCTGGATGATGTCACCGGCGAACTTGGCGATGAAGATGCCCAGGGCGAGCATGACACCGGCCGCGATGATCAGCGGGATCGCGTCGAAGATCGACTGGAGCATCTGCTCCGCCGGCCGGGAGATCGACTCGATGCCCAGGATCTGCAGCGCAGCGATCGTCACCACGATCATGATGAGTGCGTAGATGACGGTCGCGACCGTCTTGGGGATCGACGTGCCGGCACCCTGACCACCGGCGGGCACGGCTCCGTAGCCAGCGGGCGGCTGCGGGGAGCCCTGGTGCTGCGCGGATGGCGCGGCGGGCTGGCCCGGGGGCGGCGGAGGCGGTCCGGCGGAGGCGGCCGCCGGGGCACCGGGGATCGAGCCGGCCTTGGAGCCGGCCGTCTTGAGCCACTTGTCGAAGGGCAGGGCTGCCAGGGCCGTCTGGACGAGCTGACGGACCACCTTGGCCAGCAGTGCACCGACGAAGAAGACGATGCCTGCGCCGATGAGGTTGGGCAGGAAGCCGAGGACCCCGTCGACCATGCTCTGGATGGGCGCGAGGACCTGGTTGAGACCCAGGACCTGGAGGATCGCCACGAGTCCGAGCATCCAGACGATGAGCGACCCGATGGAGCCCAGCGTCGTGCCGACGCTGGCGCCGTCCGAGCCGGCCCGCTGGAGGGCGGGGACCTTGGTGGAGAGCTTGGTGAACAGCGACTTGACGATCATCGCCACCAACCAGGTGACGACGAGGATGGCCAGGGCAGAGAGGGCCTTGCCCAACAGCCCTGCCCAGTCGATGTCGTTGAGGAAGTTCTGCGCTTGCATGATGTCCTCCCATTGACGTTCTGAAGTGCTTCTTACCCTGCGACCGTAACGATCTTCGGGGCCTCGCGCCGAGGGAGGAACTCACTGTTTCCCGATGGTTAGGGTGGTCACATGCACGGGGATCCAGGCGAACGGCGTGGCTGAGCGGTGAACTGCCCACACTTCGACGCCGGCGACTGCCGCTCGTGCACCCTCATGGGTGTCCCGTATCCGGCCCAGGTGGACGAGCTGGCCGCCGAGGTCGCTGGCCTGCTCTCCGACCACGTGAACCACGAGCAGTGGGTCACTCCCCTCGTCGGCCCGGAGGCCGGCTTCCGCAACAAGGCCAAGCTCGCGGTCGGGGGGACCAAGGAGGCGCCGACCTTCGGCATCCTCGACGCGGATCTGCGAGGAGTGCCCCTCCCCGAGTGCGGGCTGTACACGCCGGCGCTCGCGGAGGCGCTGGACCGCTTGCTGCCGGCCGTCGCGGAGCTGGGCTTGGTCCCCTTCGACGTACCGGCTCGGCAGGGTGAGCTCAAGCACCTGATCGTCACCGCGTCACCCGACGGCCAGGTGATGGTGCGCTTCGTCCTGCGCTCGCCCGGCCAGCTGCCCCGTATCCGGCGGGGGCTCGACGACCTGCATGCTGCCGTCCCCGGCCTGCGCGTGGTCTCGGTCAACCTCCAGCCCGAGCACAAGGCAGTCCTGGAGGGCGAGGAGGAGATCGTCCTCACCGAGCACGAGACCCTGCCCATGCGGCTGGACGACTTCACCCTGCACCTGCGTCCACGCAGCTTCTTCCAGACCAACACCGTCGTCGCCACCGGTCTGTACCGGCAGGCCCGCGACTGGATCAGCGAGATCGACCCGGCGAGTGTCCTCGACCTGTACTGCGGGGTGGGCGGGTTCGCGCTCACCGCGGCACGGGCACCCGGACGTGACCGACGTGTCCACGGGGTGGAGGTGTCTGCTGACGCGGTCGCCAGCGCTCGACGCTCCGCGAGCGAGCTCGGTGTCGACGTCGACTTCGAGGCGGCAGACGCGAGAGGGCTGCGCGCCCTCGACCATGACCTGGTGGTGCTCAACCCACCCCGTCGGGGCATCGGCAGCGACCTGTGCGCGGCCATCGAGTCCGCCGCACCCGACCACCTCGTCTACTCCAGCTGCAATGCCGTGAGCCTCGCGCGCGACCTGTCCGAGCTCCCCGGCTACCGGGTGACCCGAGCCCGCTTCTTCGACATGTTTCCGCAGACGCGACACCACGAGGTCATGGTGCTGCTGGGGAGGATCTAGAGCACCCACCCATCGGTCTGCACGACCGCGGGGCGCTCCGGCTCCTGCGGCGCATCCGTCGATGGGGTGTCGACGCCGGGATCCTCGGCGGTCGGCGGTGTGGGCTCCGGGTCGCTGGGCTGCGGATCGCTGGGGTGCGGATCCGTCGGCTGCGGATCCGTGGGGTCCGGGTCGCTGGGCTGCGGTGAGGTGTCCGGTGCGCACTCTGCTCGAGGCGCGGTGCCGCCCGGCACCGGCCGTTCGGTACCAAGGTCGTCGAAGACCTCCTCGAGCACGGACGGTCGGGCCGGCATGAGGGCGTCGACGCAGGTGCCGATCACCTGCGCATACGTCGCGGCATCATCCGGTGCGCTGCCGCTGAACCACGCGTGCACGGCGTAGCCGTCGCGGTGGGCGCGATCGACGAAGTCACGGGTGACCACTCGGATTCCGGAGTACGTGATGGGCACCTGCAGCGCGACGACGCCGTCGGGCAGCGGCGTGCCCGAGAGGTAGTACCCGATCATCGCGTCCTGCCCCGCCGACATGTCGATGGCTGGGGCCAGCTCGTGGAAGCGCACCAAGGCCTCGTCGGAGAAGGAGCCCACGATGAGGTCACGTCGGTCCGTGCCCTGCAGCCGCTCGCCGAGCACCTGGGCCGTGTCGAGGAAGGACTGCGGCGTGCCCGTGCCCTTGATCTCGATGTTGACCGGGGTGTCGGGGAAACGCTCGAGGACATCCGAGAGCGAGGCGACGCCGAAGTCTGACGGCTCGTGGCCGTCGACGCTCACGTCGCCGTGTCGCGCACCCCGCAGGGGGTACGACGCTGACGGGTCGTCGTGCACGGTGCTGCGCCCGGGGACGAACCAGTGGGCAGCGTCCATCGCCCGCAGCTGATCCATCGTGTAGGCGTCGACGCGCCCGGTGTGGTCCGTCGAGTCATCGACCGTGGCGTTGTGGATGACCGCCAGATCGCCGTCCGCGGTCAGCTGCACATCGAGCTCGAGCATGTCGGCGCCGAGGGACTCGGCTCGCTCGAAGGCGTACATGGTGTTCATCGGCGCCTCGTCCTCACCACCGGAGTGCGCCATGTCCATGACCCGCTGACCGAGCCACGGGTTGTCGGCGACGGGCGCGGATGCGGCCGTGGTCGTGCCCACGGCGAGGAGGAGGGTGGACAACGAGGCGACGATGGCGGTACGCACCCTCGTGACCCTAGCGAGTCCGCGGGTTCCGCGACAGGGTGCGTGCCGCCGGGTTCAGGAGGTGGAGGACAAGCCGAGCAGGGAGAAGAAGAACCCGAGGTAGCAGCAGATGAAGAGCACCAGCGCGATGACGTAGATCGTGCCGACGATCCCGGTGATCTTGCCGACCTTGGCGTGGTCCCGGTTGGTCCAGCCGGCCTCGGGGTGTGCGTCGATCTCCTCGAGCGCCTTGGCCCCGAGGACCCACGCGATGATGCCGACACCGGGGACGAGAGTCAGACCGATGATGCCCAGCACCATGGCTGCCGTGGCGTTGGCGTGGTTGCGCTGGGCCGGGAAGGGCGACGGGGGTGGGAGCTGGGGAGGCTGCGTCATGATCCGACCACGCTAGCCCGCGGCGATGCTCAGGATGACCGCTCCGGCCCACAGCATGAAGATGCCGCCGAAGAAGAGGGTTCCGACCATCCCCAGGATCTTGCCGATCTTGGCGTGGTCGCGGTTGGACCAGAAGACACCGGGCTGGGCGTCCATGTCCCGCCCGGCCGTGTGGCCCATGTACCAGGCCACGGGGCAGGTGAAGACGCACAGCATGAAGCCGATGAGCCCCAACGTCAACGAGGTCGTGGCTCGGGGATGGCTGATCGGCGGTATCCATGCCTGAGGGTTCGGCGGACCCGCGTAGGGAGACGGGTGGCCTGGGTACGGAGCGGGATAGCCAGGTGGCGGAGCCTGGTATCCCGACGACGGAGGCAGGGGCGGCATGCTCATGATGCTGCTCAGCCTAAGTGGCGGAGGCAGACACGCACATGGGGAGGACTGCCCTCCCGGCCACGGGTCGCTACTGTCGTGACCGCGGTCACCCCCGCAACCCTCTCTCGACAGGAGTCGTTGATGCGCGCACTGGTCAAACCCCGACCGGGACCCGGCCTCGAGCTGGTCGATGTCCCCGAGCCTCATGCCGGGGACGGCGAGGTGAGGATCCGGGTCCTCCGGGCCGGTCTCTGCGGCACGGACCTGCACCTGCACGGATGGGATGACTGGGCCGCCGGAGCGGTCCCGAGCACTCCACAGGTCATCGGTCACGAGTTCTACGGCGAGGTCGACGAGGTGGGGCCCGGCGTCATCTCTGTCGGCGTCGGGGACCGGGTCTCCGGTGAGGGCCACCTCGTGTGCGGCAGCTGCCGCAACTGCCGCGCCGGGCGGCGTCACCTGTGCATCAACACCGTCGGTGTCGGGGTCAACCGCGACGGTGCCTTCGCCGACTACGTCGTCATCCCCGCGGACAACACCTGGGTGCACCACGACGACATCGACCCGGACCTGGGTGCAGTCTTCGACCCGCTGGGCAATGCCGTCCACACGACGCTGTCCTTCCCCCTGGCGGGCGAGGACGTCGTCATCACCGGGGCGGGCCCCATCGGCGTCATGGCCGCGGCCGTCGCCCGCCATGTCGGCGCCCGCTACATCGCCGTCACCGACCTGTCGGACACTCGCCTGGAGCTGGCGAAGGGAGCCGGCGCCGACCTGCTCGTCAACGCCGGCCGGTCCGACCTCGGCGAGGCGATGCGTGAGCTGGGGATGAAGGAGGGCTTCGACGTCGGGCTCGAGATGTCAGGTGCTCCGCCGGCCGTGGCGGACATGCTCGACCACCTCAACCACGGCGGCCGGATCGCCATGCTGGGCCTGCCCAAGGACCCCTACCCGATCGACTGGGGCAAGGTCATCACCCACATGATCACCATCAAGGGCATCTACGGCCGGGAGATGTACGACACCTGGTACACGATGAGCTCGATGCTCTCGACCTCGCCGGCGCTGCGCGAGGCGATCTCCTCGGTCATCACCCACCGGTTCCCCGCTGAGCAATGGCACGACGCCTTCACCACAGCCGCCTCGGGAGAGTGCGGCAAGGTCATCATGGACTGGAGCTGACGCATGTACACGATCAAGGACGACCTCTCGGCCACCCTGCAAGAGATCCGCGACGCGGGCCTGTGGAAGGCCGAGCGCGAGCTGACCAGCCCGCAGCAGGCGCACATCACGACCACCAAGGCGCAGGCGATCAACTTCTGCGCCAACAACTACCTGGGCCTGGCCGACCACCCCGAGGTGCTGGCCGCGGCGTCGACGGCCTTGCAGGAGTGGGGCTTCGGCATGGCGAGCGTGCGCTTCATCTGCGGCACGCAGGAGCTGCACACCCGGCTCGAGGCGAGCATCTCCGACTTCCTGCAGATGGAGGAGACGATCCTCTACTCGAGCTGTTTCGACGCCAACGGCGGCGTCTTCGAGGTGCTCTTCGGTGAGGGCGACGCGATCATCTCCGACGCGCTCAACCACGCCTCGCTCATCGACGGCATCCGTCTGTCCAAGGCCTCCCGATACCGCTACGCCAACGCCGACATGGATGACCTGCGGGCCCAGCTCGAGGCGGCGAAGGGAGCCCGCCGCACCGTCATCGTCACCGACGGCGTCTTCTCGATGGACGGCTACCTTGCCCCCCTGGAGCAGATCTGCGACCTCGCCGAGGAGTACGGCGCCATGGTGCTCGTCGACGACTCGCACGCCGTGGGCTTCGTCGGTGACGGCGGGCGCGGCACCCCCGAGGCATGCGGCGTCATGGACCGGGTGGACCTCATCACGGGCACGCTCGGCAAGGCCCTGGGAGGAGCCAGCGGCGGCTACGTCAGCGGCCCCGCAGAGGTCGTCGCGCTGCTGCGGCAGCGGTCACGTCCGTACCTCTTCTCCAACGCCGTCGCTCCCGTCGTGGCCGCAGGGTCGCTCAAGGCGATCGAGATCGCGCGTGCTGCGGACGACGGGCGAGCGGCCCTGCGGCGCAACACGTTGATGTTTCGCGAGCTGATGACCGAGGCCGGATTCGACCTCCTGCCCGGCTCCCACCCGATCACCCCGGTGATGTTCCCGGGTGACGACGGCGCCCGCCAGGCGGCCCAGATCGCCGACACGATGCTCGAGCACGGCGTCTACGTCATCGCCTTCAGCTATCCCGTCGTCCCGCAGGGCCAGGCCCGCATCCGGGTCCAGCTCTCCGCCGCCCACACGGAGGCGGACGTGCGGGCCTGCGTGGCCGCCTTCGTGGCGGCCCGCGACGAGGTCGGCTCGGGCGACTGACCCCCTTCGCCATGGGTGGTCAGCCGGGTGTGACCGGCGGGCTCACTCGAAGGGGGCCGGTTCGCCCGCTCCGTAACGCGCGATGACGGCCGCGCCCGAGGACAGGTCGACGACGGTCGTCGGCTCGGTGCTCACCTCACCGGCGTCGATGACGATGTCGACCTGGTGGTCGAGGGCCTCCTTGACGTCCCACCCGAAGGTGGGCGTCTGCTCCTCGCCCGGCAGCAGCAGGGTCGAGATGAGCATCGGGTCGCCCAGCCCGGCGAGGAGGGCCTGGGAGAGCGTGTGGTCGGGGATGCGGACGCCGACCGTCTTCTTCTTGGCGTGCAGCAGGCGCTTGGGCACCTCCTTGGTCGCCGGCAGGATGAAGGTGTACGGACCGGGGGTGGCGGCCTTGATCGCGCGGAAGACGCTGTTGTCGATCAGCACGAGCTGGCCGAGCTGGGCGAAGTCGGCGCACAGCAGGGTGTAGTGGTGCTTGTCGTCCAGCTGGCGGATCTCGCGGATGCGGTCCTTGATCGCCTGGTCGTCCAGTCGCCCACCGAGGGCATAGCCGGAGTCGGTCGGGAAGGCGACGAGGGCGCCCTCTCGGACTCGCTCGACGACCTGGCCGACGGTGCGGGGCTGGGGGTTGTCGGGGTGGACTTCGACGAAGGTGGCCATGGCGCCACCCTAGGACCCTCAGGCCGCAGGGCCCAGTTCCTGCGACAGCTGTGCCGCCAACCTCTTGGCGGTCCGGCCCACGCCGATGAGGGTGGCCGACGCCGGACCGGTCCAGTCGCCGTAGCCGACGAAGCACACGCGTGGGTCCTTGACCGACCGGTTGTCGGTCACCTGTGGGTATCCGTCGGAGGTGCGCAGCCGCAGTGAGCGCAGGTGCCGCAGCGCGGGCCGGTAGCCCGTGCACCAGATGACTGCGTCGAGGGGCAGCCGGTCGCGTCCGATGACCGCGCCCTGGGGCTCCATCCGATCGAACATCGCCCGCAGCCGGAGAGCACCCGCCTCGCGCGCCTGGCGTACCTGCGGGAGCGCGACGATGTTGCCGACGAAGGCATCCTCCATCCGCTGCGCATCGCCTGAGCCCAGCCTCGCGGTCGCCCGGTCGAAGAGATGACGACCATCCACGTCATCGGGCAGGAAGCGCAGTCGTCGGGCAGAGACGAGCGAGACCTGCTGCGCGATCCCGACGAGGTCGGCGGTGATCTGGACGCCCGAGTTGCCGCCACCGACGACAGCCACCCGTTGGCCGGCGAAGTCCTCGGGCCCCCGGTAGTGCGCGCTGTGCAGCTGCCGTCCGGCGAAGGTCGCGGCCCCGTCGACCAGCGGGACGAAGGGAGCAGCCCAGGTCCCCGTGGCATTGACGACGAACCGGGTCCGCAGCTGCCCGTCATCGGTCACGACGGTGAGCGCCTCGGGGCCGGACTGCACGTCGCGCACGCGCACCGGACGTCGGACCTGCAGGTCGTATCGCTGCTCGTAGGCGCGGAGGTACTCCAGCACGTGGCCGACCGGAGGGAAGTCGTCCGCGTGCGGGGGCATGGGCCAGCCGGGAAGTGAGGAGTAGGTGGCAGGCGAGAAGAGGCGAAGGGAGGGCCAGGTCGCCTGCCAGGCACCACCCGGGGCCTCCTGCTGGTCGAGCACCACGTGGTCGATGTCGAGGCGCCTGAGGTGGTAGGCCATCGCCAGGCCTGCCTGCCCACCCCCGATGATGATGACGTCGACGTCAACGGGCATGCGTGCTCAGGCGTCCTCTGCCGTCATCTCGACGGGGGTGCCGATCTGCACGGTGCGGGAGACGGTGCACAGACGATCACGCGACTGGGCCACCGAGCGTGGGAAGGCGCTGCGAGCCGCGTCGCCCCCTTCGCCCTCGGGGAACCCGATCCGGAAGGTGACCTCGAGGTCGGTCATGTGATTGCCGTCCTGCGGAGTCGAGGCCTTGGTCCCCTCGGCGACGACGACGAAGGACTCGGGCTCGGCGCGACGCGAGGTGATGTGGTCGACGTCGACGGAGCTGCACCCGGCAAGGGCTGCCAGCAGCAGCTCGACGGGGGTGAAGTCGTCCGTGGACCCGTCACCGATGGTGATCGTGCCACCGCGCGCGTTGCGCAGCTCGTAGCTGCCCAGAGCCAGCCGGGTCAGCTCCACGCTGCGGTGCCCGGGCCCGGTGCCGCCCGTCGTCTCGTCGCTCGTCATGCCTACCTCCGCGTCGGGGTGTGCGGATCCTCGACGGATCCTCGGGCCGATCCTCGCAGACCCTGCCGCACTAGTCTCACCTCATGCCTGACATCCCCGCCGGACGACTCATCCTCCTTCGACACGGTGAGACTCAGTGGAGCCGCGATGGGCGCCACACGGGCACCACGGACCTGCCGCTCACCGAGCGTGGCCGGGCCCAGGCGACCGAGGCCGCCGACCGGCTCGCCGCGCTGGACCTCGACATCGTGCTCGTCCTGACCTCCGGTCTCGAGCGGGCCAGGGTCACCGCCGAGCTGGCTGGTCTCGCAGCACAGATCGACGAGGACCTGCGGGAGTGGGACTACGGCGGGTACGAAGGCAGATCGACCGCCGACATCCGGGCCGAGACCGGCACCGAGTGGGACGTCTTCCGCGACGGTGTGATCCCCGGGAAGACACCCGGCGAGAGCGTCGAGGAGGTGGCGGCGAGGGCCTCCCGCGTCATCGCGCGGGTGCAACCGCATCTGGCCCGGGGTGACGTCGTCCTGGTCGGGCACGGGCACACCTCACGGATCCTGGGCTCGGTGTGGTTGCGCACCGAACCCAGGTTTGGCGCCCAGCTGACGCTGGACGCGTCGCGGCTCGCGGTCCTGGGCCACCATCGCGAGGACCCGTGCATCATCAGCTGGAACTGCTGAGACGGGTCAGGGCAACGGCCAGGTGTGCACCGGGTCGTTGCGGTGCATGTGCTCGGAGTACAAGCGGGTCATCTCGGCCAGTGCCGCCGAGCGGTCGAGCCCGCCCTCCTCGAGTCGCTGGACGCACTCGGTCTGCCACACGGCGCCGTTGACGCCGCTCGTGCACCGGCCCTCGATGACGTCGAGATAGCGCGTGATGACGGCGTCCGACACGCCCCAGTCCTCCAGACCCCGGCGGGCCAACGGCAGCAGGTGCCGCACGGTCAGCTCATCGGCACCGAGCTCGCCGAGACCCGGCCAGTACAAGCGGGCGCTGAGCCCGTCACGCGCCGCCGCCTCGAAGTTGGCCTGGGCTGCGGGGAAGGACATCTGCGTCCAGATCGGGCGGTCCTCGTTGGCGAGGGTGCGCACGCAGCCGTAGTAGAAGGCGGCATTGGCCAAGGTGTCGATGATCGTGGGCCCCGCGGGGAGCACCCGATTTTCGACCCGGACGTGCGGGCGACCGTTGCCCGGGTCGTAGATGGGCCGATTCCAGCGGTACACGGTGCCGTTGTGCAGGTTGAGCTCGCCGAGCTCGGGGGTGCCCCCGGCGTCGAGCACCGCGACGGGGTCCTCCTCGGTGGCCTCCGCGAGGAGCGCCGGGAAGTAGCGCACGTTTTCTTCGAAGAGGTCGAAGATCGAGGTGATCCAGCGCTCGCCGAAGAAGACCCGCGGGCGCACGCCCTGGTTCTTCAGCTCGATCGGGCGCGTGTCCGTGGCCTGGCTGAAGAGCGCGATCCGGGTCTCGGCGTGCAGACGACGGCCGAAGAAGAAGGGTGAGTTGGCGGCGAGCGCGATCTGGGGCGCCGAGATCACCTGGGCGGCATTCCAGTGGTCGGCGAACTGCCCCGGTCCGACCTGGAGGTGCAGCTGGACCGAGGTGCAGGCCGACTCGGGGGCGATCGAGTCGGCGAAGGTGTGCAGCCGCTCCCCCGTCGGGCCCTCGATGTCGATGACGATGTCCTCGCCGCGGGCGACGAAGATCGAGTCGTTGAGGGCGGTGTACCGGTTGTTGGCGCTGATCCACTCACCCTGGAAGTGCTCGGGCCGGATCGTCGGCAGGATCCCGACCTGCAGGATGCTCGCGCCCGCCTCCTGCGCCTTGCCCTCGGCGCGGTTGAGCGAGGTGCGCAGGCTCTCCTCGAGCTGGAGCGCGGAGTCACCGGGCAGCGGACGCGGTGCGACGTTGAGCTCGATGTTGAACTGCGCGAGCTCGGTCTGGTAGTCGGGGTCGGCGATGGCCTCCAGCACCTCGTCGTTGACGAAGGCGGGCTGCTGGTCCTCGTCGACGAGGTTGAGCTCGATCTCGATGCCGGTGAGCGGCACCTCGTCGTCGAAGGCGCGCTCGGTGAGCATTCGCTCGAAGACGTCGAGGTTCTGCCGAACCTTCTCGCGGTAGCGCTGGCGCTCCTCGCGCGAGTAGCTCTGCGCGGTGACTTCCTTGCCCATGACTCCACCTCTTGCCGAGCGGCTGGTGACGACGAATCTACCCACGGGTCGGGTCCGTGGCGAGGATCAGACCGTGGTCGGATGCGCGGCCCCCTTCGTCATGCCTACGCTCGCCGGGTGATGCCTGCCCCTGCGCCCTCGTCCCCGGCCCCCTTCGCCCGGGTGCAGGACTGGTTCCGGGGGCACCGCGGTCTGGTCGATGCGGTGCTGGCACTCGTGCTGTGGGTCTTCCTCACCTTCGTCACCGCGGTCTCCTCGCTGGATGGCCGGGAGGCCGCCTGGCTGGTCGTGGTCAGCACTATCCAGCTGGGGCCCCTGGCGTGGCGCCGCACCCGACCCGATGTCTCCTTCGGCATCATCGCGGCCGGGCACCTGCTCCAGCTCCTCGTGGCCAGCGATCCCCTGCCCTCGAACATCTCCGCCCTGATGTCCGCGTACGCCGTGGCCGCCTACTCCCGGCACCGGCGCGTGCGGCAGGTCGCCCTGGTCGCCGCCACGGTGGCGGGCCCACTCGCCATCATCGACTGGGACGGCTACGAGGACACTCCCCTGACGGCGCTGGTCTTCTCCGCGCTCATGTACAGCGGGCTGGCGCTCGTGTGCTGGCTGTGGGGCGACCTCACCCGCAAGCGGCGGGAGCTGGTCTCCCGCCTGCAGGAGCAGAACGACGCCCTGCGTCGGGACCGGGACCAGCGAGCCCGCCTGGCTGCCCAGGACGAGCGCACGCGGATCGCTCGCGAGATGCACGACATCGTGGCGCACTCGTTGAGCGTGGTCGTCGTCCAGGCGGACGGGGCCGCGTACACGGCCAACCACTCCGTCGACTTCGACCGGGAGCACGCCCACCGTGCCCTGACAACCATCGGCACCACCGCGAGGGAGGCGCTCGCCGAGACCCGTCGCCTGGTCGGGGTGCTGCGTACCGCCGAGGACGAAGGGGGTGACCCCACCGATCTCGTCTACACCCCCACCGAGACGCTGGCCGATCTACCGGATCTGGTGGATCGCATTGCGGCCACAGGGATCGACGTGACCCTCGACCAACGAGTTGACCCGTCGGCGGTCCCGCGGGAGACCGGCCTGGCCGCCTACCGGATCGTCCAGGAGTCGCTGACCAATGTCATCAAGCACGCAGGTCCCCGACCGCGCGTGCGCGTCCTCGTCGAGGCGGGACCTCAGCTCCGCGTGGAAGTGCGCGACGACGGGCGCGGCGCGGCAGCGGACGACGACGGCAACGGGCACGGCATCATCGGGATGCGCGAGCGCGCCGCCAGCGTCGGTGGGACGATGACGGCCGGACCGGCCCGCGGTGGTGGCTACGTCGTGGCCGCCACCCTCCCCTTCGATCACGAGGTGGCTCGATGAGTGATCCCATCCGGCTCGTCCTCGTCGACGACCAGGCCCTGGTGCGCGCCGGGTTCCGCATGGTCCTCGACGCGCAGACCGACATGAGTGTCGTCGGCGAGGCCGGCGACGGCGTGGCCGCGTTGGACCTGCTGGCCATCACTCCCGCGGACGTCGTGCTCATGGACATCCGTATGCCACGCATGGACGGCGTCGCCGCGACCCAACAGCTCTGCTCGCGTGCCGACGCGCCCCGGGTCATCGTCCTGACGACCTTCGACCTCGACGAGTACGCGCACGCCGCACTGCGGGCCGGCGCGTCCGGCTTCATGCTCAAGGACGCCGGGCCTGATGAGCTGCTCGCCGCGATCCGCGCGGTCCACGGTGGTGACTCCGTCATCGCCCCGAGCACCACCCGGCGACTCATCGAGCACTTCTCCGACCAGCTGGCGTCTCCCCCTTCGCCCTCCGGCCGAACGCCCGCGGACGACCCCCGCCTCGCCGATCTCACGGCTCGCGAGGTCGAGGTGCTCACCGCGGTCGCCCACGGCCTGACCAATGCGGAGATCGCTGCCGAGCTCTTCCTCGCCGAGGCGACGGTCAAGACCCACATCGGTCGGATCCTGTCCAAGGCCCAGCTGCGCGACCGCGTGCAGATGGTGCTGCTCGCCTACGAGAGCGGTCTCGTGGACGTACGACCACGGTCGTAGTCGGCTCTGCCGCGAGCCTGCAGGACCAGACCGGGGACCGATGTGCGCGGGCCCCCTCCGCCGCGAAGGTGGTGGTCATGACGACAACGACGACCCAGCACACCGACCACCCGGTGGCGCCGCCATCGACCATCGCGGCCCGCACGGTCGGCCTGACCAAGACCTTCGGCGCCAAGGGTGCCGGCGTCACCGCTCTGGACGCGGTCGACGTGAGCGTCGAGTCCGGCCGGTTCACCGCCATCATGGGGCCATCGGGCTCTGGCAAGTCCACCCTCATGCACTGCCTTGCCGGGCTCGAGACGCCGACGAGCGGTCAGGTGCTCGTGGGTGACACTGACCTGACGCGCTTGTCCGACAAGGCGCTCACGCTCCTGCGGCGAGATCGGATCGGCTTCGTCTTCCAGTCCTTCAACCTGCTGCCGATGCTCACGGCCCGACACAACATCGTCCTGCCGCTCACCCTCGCTGGTCGCTCCGTCGACGCCGAGCGCTTCGACCGGATCACCGCGATCCTCGGGATCGGCGACCGTCTGGGTCACCGACCCAGCGAGCTCTCCGGTGGCCAGCAGCAGCGGGTGGCCGTCGCCCGAGCGCTCATCACGGCGCCCGACGTCCTCTTCGCCGACGAGCCCACCGGCGCACTGGACTCGCGCTCCTCCAGCCAGATGCTGGCCTTCCTGCGCACCAGCGTCCGCGAGTTCGGCCAGACGATCGTCATGGTCACGCATGACCCGCGGGCCGCGTCCTACGCCGACCGGGTCCTGCTGCTGGCCGACGGCCGGGTCGCCGGTGAGCTGCTCGACCCGACCGAGGACTCGGTCCTCGCAGCCATGAAGGGCCTGGGTGAATGACGATGCTCTCCCTCTCTCTCGCCACCCTGCGTCACCAGTCGCGGCAGTACCTCGCTCCCGGCCTCGCCGTCATCCTCGGCATCGCCTTCATTGCCTCCACCCTCGTGCTCACCGGCACGCTCAACGCCTCCATCCGCAGCTCGGTGGCCGGTCAGTACGCCCCCTACGCGTCCGTCGTCGTGCCCCAGGGCTCGAGCGACGAGATCCCGACCGAGGTGGCCCAGCAGATCGCCTCGGTGGACGGCGTCGAGACCGTCGACCCCGTCCGCACCGGGACCGGCATGCTGCGCACCGCCGGCGGTGAGTCCTTCGCGATGATCACCACCGAGTCCGCGGTGGCCCCGCACGCCGTCGTCGAGGGGCGGGCCGCGCGTGCACCGACCGAGATCGCCCTGTCCAGGACCGTCGCGGCCGGCACCCAGCTCCGGGTGGGCGACACCGTGGCCGTCACGGCTGCATCCGAGGAGTCCGGTCGGCCTCTGCAGGCGACGGTCGTCGGGATCGTGGACGTCGGCGGTGACCCGCGCTACGCCGGCGGGACACCCGCGGTCTTCACCACGCCCGAGGGCGTCACCGACCTCACGGGCACCACGGGCTGGGACGAGGTCCCCGTCGTCGCCTCCGCCGACCAGGAGGCGACCTCTGCCGCCATCCGCACCGCCCTCGACGCGAAGGGAGCTGACGTCACCGTCCGCACGGCGACCGAGCACGCAGACGAGAAGGTCACCGAGTTCACCGGCGGCACCGACTTCCTCACCGCCTTCTTCCTCGCCTTCGCGGTCATCGCGCTCTTCGTCTCGGCGATCGTCATCGCCAACACCTTCTCGATCCTCCTGGCGCGTCGGGCCCGGGAGACCGCCCTGCTGCGCGCCGTGGGCTCGACCCGGGGTCAGGTCATCCGCTCCGCCCTCGCGGAGTCGCTCATCGTCGGCGTGCTCTTCTCGATCATCGGCGTGCTCGTCGGCATCGTGATGGCGTGGGGCCTGGCCGGAGTCGGCTCGTCGCTGGCCGGTGACGCGCTGCCTGAGCTCGCCTTCACCGTCCCGCTCCGGGCCGTCATCGCCCCTGTCGTCGTCGGTGTGGTCGTGGTGCTCGTGGCCGCGCTGCGCCCGGTCATCCGCTCCGCCCGGGTGGCGCCTCTGGAGGCGCTGCGTCCGGATGCCGCGATCAGCGCGAGCAGCCGCGCCGGCCGTGTGCGCATCGCGCTCGGGCTCGTCCTCATCGCCGCCGGTGCCGGTGCGCTCGTGCTGTCCGGCTCCCTTCCCTCCGTCGCCGTCGGGGTCGTCGGAGGACTGGTCTCCTTCACCGGGGTGATCATGGCCGGGACCGTCCTCGTGCCGAGGGCCGTGCGAGCGATCGGGTTCTTCGCAGCGCGACCCTTCGGCCCGGCGGGCCGGCTGGCCATCGACAACGCGGTGCGCAACCCCGCCCGGGCCGCGGCGACCGCCTCGGCTCTGCTCGTCGGCGTCACACTCGTCACGATGACGGCGGTCGGTGCCGCGACCACGCGCACCGCCATCACCGACTTCGTCAACGCGCACTACCCGGTCGACGTCGTCGTGGAGGGCACGAGCATCTCCCCCGCCACGACCTCGGCCATCGGCACGGTCGATGGAGTCACGGGCACCAGCGCATTGACCGGCACCACCGCGACTGCCGGGACGGGTACGAGATCGACGGAGACGATGGTGGCCGCGCTCCCTGACGACCTGGGCGATGTGGTCCGCGACCCCGATGCCCTGCCGGAGGTCACCGACGGACGGGTGGTCGTCTCCACGGAGGCGGCGGAGACCGCCGGCGTCAGCTCCGGGGACGAGGTCATCCTGCAGGGGCCTGATGGCCGCGTCCGGGTCAAGGCCGAGGTGTCCGGGAACGTCGACACCGCATGGCTCGTGAGCCCCGCCACCCTCACCGAGATCGACGAACGGCCAGCGACCACCGCCCTCTTCGTCCGGGTCGACGATGGCGCGGACGTCAACGCGACCGTCGACGCGGTCAAGGAGATGGCGGCCGGCGTCGACGGGGGGCAGGTCGGCGGGTCAGCGCCCGTGCGGGCGGCCAACATGCAGGCCCTCGACATCGCCTTGGCCCTGGTGCTCGCGCTGCTGGCCATCTCGGTGGTCATCGCCGTGGTCGGTATCGCCAACACGCTGTCGCTCAGCGTCATCGAGCGCACTCGTGAGTCAGCGCTCCTGCGGGCTCTTGGTCTCACCCGCGGTCAGCTGCGGGGCATGCTCGCCATCGAGGCCGTGCTGCTGGCACTCGTCGGTGTCGTCCTCGGAACCGTGCTCGGCATCGCCTACGGACTGGCTGGGGTGCGCAGCCTCTTCGGCGAGTTCATGGCGGTCTCCCCGACGCTGCCCTGGGGGCAGCTCGTGGCCGTGGCCGCCGTCGCGATCCTCGCCGGACTGCTCGCCTCGGTCCTCCCGGCACGGCGGGCCGCCACGGTCTCGCCCGCCCAGGCGCTCGCTGCGGAGTAGCCGGGTCACGACCAGGGGTGGGGCGGCGCAGGGGGCCGTCCCACCCCCTTCGTCGTGCGAAGGGGGTGTCGCACCGTCGCGTTGTCGGTGCCCCCTCATAGCGTGGGGTGCATGAAGTTGATCCACACCTCCGACTGGCACCTGGGCCGCTCCTTCCACGGAGTGGGGCTGCTGGGTGCGCAGGCGGAGTACGTGGATCACCTGGTGCAGACGGTGCGCGCGGAGTCCGTCGCCGCGGTGCTCGTCTCGGGCGATGTCTACGACCGGGCGCTGCCTCCCCCCGACGCCGTCCGCCTGCTCGCCGAGGCGGCGACACGACTCATCGACGCCGGGGCGCACGTCATCCTCTCCAGCGGC
This sequence comes from Janibacter sp., assembly GCA_030453295.1. Taxonomy (GTDB): domain Bacteria; phylum Actinomycetota; class Actinomycetes; order Actinomycetales; family Dermatophilaceae; genus Janibacter. Next base: position 21,487 of record JAKDKQ010000003.1, on the reverse strand, counting down.
AACCACGACTCGGCCATCCGGCTCGGCTTCGCCTCGGACCTGCTCTCGCGTGCCGGGTTGCACATCAGGTCCGACGCTCGGACCATCGGCCAGCCGGTGGTCATCGACGACACGGCGATCTACCCGATCCCCTACCTCGAGCCGGCCGCGACCTCGGTCACCGATGCCCTGGACGTCACCGGGCGCTCCCACACTGCCGTCCTCGATGCGGCGATGGAGCGTGTCCGGATCGACGCGGCTGGACGGGGTCCGCGGACCGTGGTCATGGCCCATTGCTTCGCCAGCGGAGGCGCCGCCAGCGACTCCGAGCGCGACATCACGACGGGCGGGGTGTCCATGGTTCCCGCCAGCACCTTCGATGGCGTGGCCTACACGGCACTGGGGCATCTGCACCGTCCTCAGCGAGTGAGCGAGACCGTGCGCTACAGCGGCTCGCCCGTGGCGATGTCCTTCAGCGAGGCGGGCCACACCAAGGGCTCGTTGCTGCTGACCCTCGAGCCCGATGGCAGCGTCCACACCGAGCAGGTGGCCGCTCCGGTCCACCGCGAGCTGGCCGTGCTGCGAGGCAACCTCGACGACATCCTCGGCGGCCGCGAGCATGCCGGTGCCGAGTCGAGCTGGGTCCAGATCACGCTGACCGACCCCATCAGGCCCATGGGTGCGCTCGAGCGACTCCGTGCGCGCTTCCCCCACCTGCTCCAGCTGCGATTCGAGCCGACCGGCATGGTGCAGCCGATACGCAGCTACGCCTCACGTGTCGACCGCCGCGAGCCGCTGGAGGTCTGCTGCGACTTCGTCAGCGACGTGCGCCACGGCGCCGAGGTCGACGAGGCCGAGTACGAGCTGCTGCGCAGCGCGCTCGAGGCCGGTCGGCGGGAGCAGGACCGCGCCGAGGACCGCGGACGCACCCGACGCAGAGGTGCTGCATGAGGCTGCACCGGCTGACGGCCACCGCCTTCGGCCCCTTCGGCGGGACCATCGAGCTCGATCTGGAGGAGATCAGCTCCGCGGGCCTCTTCCTCATCCACGGCGCGACGGGCTCCGGCAAGACGAGCTTGCTCGACGCGATCTGCTTCGCCCTCTATGCCAACGTCCCCGGAGACCGCCTGTCCACCAGCCTGCGCAGCCAGCACGCCGCGGAGTCGGCACCGACCCGCGTCGAGCTCGAGCTGACCCTGGCCGACCGTCGACTGCGCATCCGTCGTCACCCGGCACACGACCGCCCCAAGAGGCGCGGCACCGGGACCACGACGGAGCCTGCGGGTGTCCGGCTCGAGGAGCTCATCGGGCACTCCTGGACCACGGTGAGTACCCGCATCGACGAGAGCGCGCAGATCCTGGACGACCTCCTCGGCATGGGGCTGGACCAGTTCAGGCGGGTCGTGATGCTCCCCCAGGGCGACTTCTCGGCCTTCCTCCGGGCGAGCGACGAGGAGCGTCGTGAGGTCCTCGAGCGACTCTTCGACATCACGGAGTACACCGGCATCGAGACGCATCTGGTCGAGCGTCGGCAGCGGATCGAGGGCTCGCTCAAGGAGTCCCGGACCCGGCTGGGCAGTCACGTGGCCCACCTGGTCGAGCTGCTCTCCTCGGTCGACCTCGCGCTGCCGGAGCCGGACCTCCAGTGGTCGCAGCTCGCCCCCGCGCCGCTCATCCTGGCCCTGGAGAGCGTCGCCGCCGTCTTCGACACCCACGCGACCGAGGTGATGACCCGGGTCGACGAGGCCCAGCAGGCCGATGGCCGAGCCGCCTGCGCACTGACGCAGGCCCGTCGCGTGATCGACCTGCGCACCCGCGGCACGGCGGCGCGCCACGCGCTGGCCACGCTCGAGGAGGCGACGCCACAGCACGAGGCGCGACGCGCGACCTTGGGCCGGGCTCGGGCCGCGGCGGAGGTCCTCCCCCTGATCGACGCCCACACCCGAGCAGCAACCACCCACGCTGCTGCCGTTGCCGAGCGGGCCGACATCCTCGACGCGCTGCCTGCGCCGCTGCGCGAGATCGAGCCCGACGAGTGGGTGGCGACGGCCCGGGAGCACGATGTGCTGCTCACCCGGTCCCAGCACGACGCAGAGGCCCTGACCCGGCTGGGATCCGAGTCCCGTGGAGTCGCCCAGCAGATCACCGAGCAGGCCGAGCTCCTCGAGGGGGCACGTCAGACCGCCCTCTGCGCTCATCACCAGGCGCAGCAGGCAGCCGCGCAGCAGGTCGAGATCGACCGCGCCCGAACCCGGCTGGACGAGCTGACGCCCCGACTGCGCACCCTCACCCAGGTGATCGAGTCGCGGACCCGATGGCGTCATGCCGCCGTCGAGGTGCGCGAGGCGACCGACTCCGCACAGGCGCTGCGCGAGCGCGTCCAGGATCTGCGCGGTGCAGTTCAGGACCTCGTCACGGCGCGTCTGGACAACATGGCCGGCGAGCTTGCCGCTCAGCTGCACGACGGTGACGCCTGCGCGGTGTGCGGGTCCACGGAGCACCCGATACCGGCCCGAGCCGCCCGGGTGGTCACGCCCGAGGAGATCGGCGCGGCCGAGCAGACGGCGGCGGCAGCGGCGTCGGAGTACGAGCGGGCCGCACAGACGCGTGCAGAGGCCACCTCCCGGCTCGACGTCGTGCGTGCTGAGATCGCCCAGCTGCTTGACGAGCGCATGACTCAGGACCCTGAGGGACCGGCCGCCCCCCATACTGCCCCGGCGATCGACGACGAGACGGTGTCCGCGCGCGAGGTGGTGCAGCACGCGGCTCTCACCCAGGAGCAGGAGGACCTCTCCCGGGTGGCGGCTCGCGCCGATGAGGTCTCCCGCCTCGTCAGGGCACGTGCGTCGGCCGTCGAGCAGGCCGAGACGGCTGTCCGCGACATCGAGGCAAGACTCACCGCCCTGCGTGCCCGTGACGAGCAGCTCGCCGACCATCGGGCCACCACCCTCGAGCGGCTCCGCGGGCTGCTGGGCGAGCACGCAACCGGCTGTCCGTGCACGGATCCATTCTTCTCCTTGGATGAGGCTCTGTCCCAGAGTGGGCTGACCGATCCGGATGGTGACGATGCCGTCGACACCGTGCCCCGTGCGCTGGCGGCCGCGACGCGTCACCACCGTGAGGTCGTCGCGCTCGTCGAGCGACTTGTCACCGCCTCGAGCCAGGTGTCCCGCGCGACCTCGAGCCGTGACGAGGCGGCTTCCTTGCTCGAGACGACAGTGAGCGCGCACGACTTCGACGACGTCGAGTCCGTCCTGGCTGCTGCACGGACCCGACGGGAGGTCACTGACCTCCAGACGCAGGTGGAGGATCACCAGCGTCGCCTGAGCGCCGCCACAGCCGTCCTCGAGGAGGACGATGTCGTCACGGCCCTCACCGCAGACCCTCCGGACATCGAGGCCTTGACCGCAGCGGCTCGGTCGGCGCGGTCTCGGGCTGACCAGGCGGGGCAGCAGCAGGCGACGGCTGCGGCCACCCAGCGACAGTTCGCTGGCATCGCCGGTCATATCCGGGCCGAGTGCGTCACGCTCGGACCGGCGGCCGAGGAGGCCGCAGTCGTGCGACGGATGGCCGATCTGGTCACCGGCACGAGCAGCGACAACGACAAGCGGATGCGGCTGTCGACCTATGTCCTCGCCGCTCGCCTGGAGCGCATCGTCGAGCTGGCCAATGACCGGCTGGCCGTCATGGCTGACGGACGCTACGAGCTCGCTCACGACGACTCGTCAGCACGCGGACAGCGCCGAGGGGGCCTCGGTCTCGTGGTCCAGGATCTGTGGACCGGCCGACGACGCCCCACGACCACCCTCTCGGGCGGAGAGTCCTTCACCGCCTCGCTCGCGCTGGCGCTCGGCCTGGCAGACGCGATCCGCGAGGAGTCAGGGGGTCAGGAGTTCGGGACGCTCTTCGTCGACGAGGGCTTCGGCAGCCTGGACCAGGACAGCCTCGAGCAGGTGCTCGATGTGCTCGACCGCTTGCGTGATGGCGGCCGAGCAGTCGGTGTCGTCAGCCACGTCGCCGAGATGCGTACCCGCATCACCACCCGGGTGCGCATCGACAAGAGCCAGCACGGGTCGACAGTCCATGTCGACGGCGCCTGCGACCCCGACACCGACGTGGCCTGAGCTTCGCCCTTCGACAACAGATCCGCCCCTCCGCACGAGGATGACCTCATGCGAAGGGGCGGTCCATCGGCTGACCCGAGGCAACGGGAGCCACCTGATGTGGACGATCAGTCCTCGAAGGCCTCCGGCGAGGGGCAGGAGCACACGAGGTTGCGGTCACCGAAGGCACCGTCGATGCGGGACACCGGCGGCCAGTACTTGTCTGCGGCGTCCACGCCGACCGGGAAGACGGCCGTCGCGCGCTCGTAGGAGTGCGTCCACTCCCCCGCGAGCTCGGCTGCGGTGTGGGGGGCATGACGCAGGACGGAGGAGTCGACATCTCCATTGGCCGTCACCTCGTCGATCTCCTCCCGGATGGCGATCATCGCGTCGCAGAAGCGGTCGATCTCCGCCTTGTCCTCGGACTCGGTCGGCTCGACCATGAAGGTGCCCGCCACGGGGAAGCTCATCGTCGGGGCGTGGAATCCGTAGTCGATGAGGCGCTTGGCGACGTCGTCGACGCTCACCCCGGAGTCCTTGGTCAGGCCACGCAGGTCGATGATGCACTCGTGCGCGACGATGCCGCCGGGGCCGGCGTACAGCACCGGGTAGTGCTCACCCAGCCGGTGCGCGATGTAGTTGGCGTTGAGCACCGCGATCTGCGTGGCACGGGACAGTCCCGCACCGCCCATCAGCCGGACATAGGCCCAGGAGATCGGCAGGATCCCGGCCGAGCCGTAGGGCGCGGCGCTGATCGGCCCGACCCCGGTCGCGGGACCGGCCGCCTCGGCCAGCGGGTGGTTCGGCAGGTAGGGAGCCAGGTGCTCGCGCACGGCGACCGGCCCGACACCCGGGCCGCCGCCACCGTGGGGGATGCAGAAGGTCTTGTGGAGGTTGAGGTGGCTGACGTCGGCGCCGAACGCGCCTGGCTGGGCGAGACCGACCAGAGCGTTGAGGTTGGCCCCGTCGACGTAGACCTGGCCGCCGGCCTCGTGCACGAGCGCGCACAGGTCGCTGATCGTGTCCTCGAAGACCCCGTGCGTGCTCGGGTAGGTGACCATGATCGCCGCGAGATCGTCCTTGTGCTGCTCGACCTTCGTCCGCAGGTCGTCCATGTCGATGTCACCGCCCTCGGCGGTCTTGACGACGACGACCTTCATCCCGGCCATGACCGCGGACGCAGCGTTGGTGCCATGCGCGCTGGCGGGGATGAGGCAGACACGGCGCTGCTCCTGGCCCTGTGCAGCGTGGTGGGCGCGGATCGCGAGCAGTCCGGCGAGCTCACCCTGGGAGCCGGCGTTGGGCTGCAGCGAGACGGAGTGGTAGCCGGTGATCTCGCTCAGCCAGGTGCTCAGCTGGCCGACGAGCTCTCGGATACCGACGGTCTGGTCATCCGGAGCGAAGGGGTGCAGCGCGGCGAACTCCGGCCACGTGATGGCCGCCATCTCCGTCGTGGCGTTGAGCTTCATCGTGCACGAACCCAGCGGGATCATGCCGCGATCCAGCGCGAAGTCCCGGTCGGACAGGCGGCGCAGGTACCGCAGCATCGCGGTCTCGCTCCGGTGGGAGTGAAAGACGGGGTGGGTGAGGTACTCGCTGGTGCGCAGCAATGCCTGGGGCCAGCTCGGGGAGACCTGCGGGGCATGTGCGGAGTCGAGCTCAGGTGCGTCCTGCGCACCGAGCGCCCGGGCGACCGCTGCAACCTCACTCGAGTCAGTCGTCTCGTCGACGGAGACCAGGACGGTGTCCTCGTCGGCCCTCCAGATGTTGACCCCGGCAGCCACAGCAGCAGACACAGCCGCGTCGGCACCGCCGGGGAGGCTGATCCGCAGCGTGTCGAACCACGGGCCGTCGGCGACCTCGATGCCGGCGCCGCGCAGCCGCTCGGCGAGGCCAACCGCGGTCCCGTGCACGCGCTCGGCGATGGCCTTCAGGCCCTGGGGACCGTGGTAGACCGCGTACATCGACGCCATGACAGCCAGCAGAACCTGAGCCGTGCAGATGTTGGAGGTCGCCTTGTCGCGACGGATGTGCTGCTCGCGGGTCTGGAGCGCAAGGCGGTAGGCCGGGCGCCCGGCCGCGTCGACCGACACGCCCACCAGTCGGCCCGGCAGGGTGCGCTCGAGACCGGCCCGCACCGACATGTATCCGGCGTGCGGCCCACCGAAGGCCATGGGCACGCCGAAACGTTGGGTGGTCCCGACGGCGACATCCGCTCCCCACTCGCCCGGGGAGGTGAGCAGGGTCAGCGCCAGCAGGTCGGCGGCAGCGGTCACGAGTGCTCCCACCTCGTGCGCCGCCTCGGTCAGCGCGCGCCAGTCGGTGATGACGCCGTCCGCACCGGGGTACTGGACGAGGACTCCGAAGACCTCTCGGTCACCCGCAGCGGCGCGCAGCTCGTCCGCCGTGGTGACCGCGGTCAGGTCAGCGACGACGACATCGAGGCCGAGGGGCACGGCGCGCGTGGTGATGACGGCGCGTGTCTGGGGGAAGGTGTTGGTGTCCAGGAGCAGGACGGCGTCCTTGGCCACCTTGCTCGAGCGGCGCATCACCGTCATCGCCTCTGCAGCGGCGGTGCCCTCGTCGAGGAGGGATGAGCCGGACGTCTTCAGGCCGGTGAGGTCGGCAACCACCGTCTGGAAGTTGAGCAGAGCCTCGAGACGGCCCTGGCTGATCTCCGGCTGGTAGGGCGTGTACGCCGTGTACCACGCAGGGTTCTCCAGGACATTGCGCTGGATGACCGAGGGCGTGATCGTGCCGTAGTAGCCCAGCCCGATCATCGAGGTCAGCACGGTGTTCTTGTCGGCCAGGCCCCGCAGCTCCTCCAGGACGGCGAGCTCGCTCGCTGCGGCCTCGATCTCGAGGGCCTGGGTCTGGCGGATGGCTCCCGGGACGGCGGCATCGCACAGTGCGTCGAGATCGGGCTGCCCGATCTCGGTCAACATCTGCTCGACATCGTCCTCACGGGGACCGATGTGGCGACCGACGAACTCGGACAGGGGGGACGAGGCGCTCATGAGGCTCCCTTGGGCGTGGGTGGACACACAGTCAGCCTCCCCTTCTGTCACGGTCAACGCTTCAGAGGTGCCTGATCCACGAGGTCCTGGCGCCTGAGAGGTTCCGGGGAGATTTGCCCCTTCGGCGCCCCGCGCCGAGCGCGAGGACTCTCCCCCATGGGGTGAGCAGCGTGCTCAAGGCTATCAGCGCGCGATGCCTGTCGAGCGTCAGGCGAGCTTGGCGCGGCGGCGCGCAGACAGCTCATCACCGGGCAGCTCGGTGGGGACGCTGTCCTCGCTGGCCATGCGCTCGCTCGGGATCTCCAGGAGTGATCCCTCGACCTCACGCCAGACCCGGCCGACCGCGATGCCGAAGACACCCTGACCGCCCTGGACGAGGTCGATGACCTCGTCCGCGGACGTGCACTCGTAGACGCTGGCTCCATCGCTCATGAGGGTGATCTGGGCGAGATCCTCGACGCCGCGCTCACGCAGGTGGTTGATCGCCACCCGGATCTGCTGGAGGGAGACTCCGGTGTCGAGGAGTCGCTTCACGACCTTGAGGACGAGGATGTCGCGGAACCCGTAGAGGCGCTGGCTGCCCGATCCGGCGGCTCCGCGCACGGACGGCTCGACCAGTCCAGTGCGAGCCCAGTAGTCGAGCTGGCGGTAGGTGATGCCGGCAGCGGTGCACGCGGCGGGGCCTCGATAGCCGATGTCCTCGGACAGCTCGGGGAGGTCGTCGTCGAAGAGCACGCCCTGAGTACGGACCGGAGTCCTGCCCTCGTCGTTCGTGGCGTCCACTGCGCCCTCCCCACTTCACCGTCGGTCCCAGCCGAACCGGATGGGAATCACACCGGTGTCGTACCGGTGTGTCTTCGACGCTACGGCGCTCGGCGGGGGGCGTCAAACATCCGCGCCGAGCGGTCGACTGCGTGTCGGTAACGATCAGGTCGCGAAGAGGTGCGTCAGCTCGCCGGTGGGTCCTGATCGGGGGCCTCGAAGTCCTCTGGCGAGACCTCGTCGAGGAACTCCTTGAACTTGGCCACCTCGTCCTCCTCATCATCGGAGGACTCGATGCCGACCTCGTCCAGCACCTCATCGGTCGCGACGATCTCGGCGCCGGTCCGCAGCGCGAGGGCGACCCCGTCGGAGGTGCGGGCGGAGATCTCGGTGTCATCGTCGAGGACGAGGGTCGCGTGGAAGACGCCCTCGAGCACGGCGTCGATGCGCACGGTGACGAGCTCGCGTCCGACGGCGGCGATCACGTCGACGAGCAGGTCGTGGGTGAGCGGTCGAGGAGGCACCACGCCCTCCTGCGCATAGGCAATGGCCGTTGCCTCCGCGGCACCGATCCAGATCGGGACATGCCGACCTCCGTCGCGCTCACGCAGGAGCACGATCGGTTGGGAGGTGGGCATCTCCACCCGGACACCGAGGACGTCGAGCGGCTTCACCTGACTACCGTATCCCGCTCGTCACCTCTGGCGGTCAAGGCCTCGTCGGACAAGCGCGACATGCAGGTCGAGACAGTCCTCGAGGACCTGCTGCCGCACCGACTCGTCAGCCAGGCCAGCCGCGTCAGCGCGCCGTCCACGGAGGGCCTGCTGGCCCAGGACGTGGTCGGCCAGGTCGAGCTCTCGCTCGGCTGCGCTCTTGAAGGGACGCAGGTGACGCACATCGATGCCCGCCGAGACCAGAGAGCCGCAGACCCTGGCGACGTCGAGGTCGTCCGCGTCGAAGTGTTCGCTGTTCTTGGGCAGCAATCCATAGGAGACGAGCTCTCGGAAGGTCCCCGTGTCGATGTCTGCCGCGTGCTGCAGCTCGATCGCCGTGATCCGCAGAGGACGGGCCGTCGCCGAGAGCCGCCCCTGGCCGGACGGCACGTCCCGGGGCGGCGTGACCAGGCCGTCGTCCGTCACTGCCAAGCCGCGGTCCACGGCGTCGAGACGTTCGCGGATGACCTTCAGCGGCCAGAAGCGATCCCGTTGGGCGCTGAGCACGAACCGCAGACGCTCGACGTCTGCGGCGGTGTACTTGCGGTATCCCGACGCCGTGCGTGCGGGCTCGACCAACCCCTCGCTCTCGAGGAAGCGGATCTTGCTGATGGTCACGTCCGGAAAGTCGCCCTCGAGCTGACGGATGAGGGCGCCGATGCTCAGGCGGTCGTCAGCCAAGGTCAGCCGGCAGTGGAGCTGGCGTAGTACACGAGGCGGAACTTGCCGATCTGGACCTCGTCACCGGTGCGCAGCCCTGACTGGTCGATACGCTCCTTGTTGACGTAGGTGCCGTTGAGCGAGCCGACGTCTCGCACCCCGAAGCCCTGGTCCTCGCGGGAGAAGACCGCGTGCTTGCGAGAGACCGTGACGTCGTCGAGGAAGATGTCGCTCTCAGGTCCTCGTCCCGTGGTCACCTCGGTGTCGTCGAGGAGGAACCGCGCGCCCGTGTTGGGACCGCGCAGCACGATGAGCAGCGCCGTGCCCGGGTGCAGGGCATCGACCGTCGCCTGCTCCTCGCGAGTCAGGTGATAGTCCGAGTCCGGCAGATCGGCAGGCTGATGACCCTCGACCCCCGTGAACTGCTGCGTCGCCGGGTCCTGTCGTGCGGGCCGGGCGTTTTCGTTGCCGCTCATCCAGCGCTCCTCCTGTCGTGTGTGATCAAGCCTACGTGACCGGCCCGCGGGCGGGCCGGTCACGGTCGTGCACTGCGCTCAGCCGAGGACGGCCTGGTATGCCGCGGCGTCGAGGAGGCTGGAAGTGTCGCTGCCGTCAGCGAGCTTCACCTCGTACATCCAGCCCTGCCCGTAAGGGTCGGAGTTGACCAGCTCGGGAGAGGCCTCCAGCGCGTCGTTGACGGCGGTCACGGTCCCTCCGAGCGGTGCGTAGAGGTCGTTGACCGTCTTGGTCGACTCCACCTCGCCGCAGGCGTCCCCCGACTCGATGGTGTCGCCGACGGCGGGCAGGCTCACGTAGACGACGTCGCCGAGGGCCTCCTGGGCGTAGTGGGTGATGCCGACGCGGACCGTGCGGTCGCCCGCCTCGCTCACCCACTCGTGATCCGTGCTGTACCGAAGGTTCTCGGGGTAGGTGGCGTCGCTCATCTGTCTCCTCAACGATCCGTTCAGTTCGAGCCGTCGGTCGGCTCCGGGACGGGCCGAGCGTAACGAGGCGATGAATCGCTGTGCAATGCCTCCACGTTGATCGACGTGAACTCGGTGATCGTCACCTCGCCGCCCTTGCTCCGGACCGACTCCGACACCCCACCCGGGATCTCCATCGCAGAGCTCATCGTCTGGGGGTCACCGATGACGATGAGCTCGTACGGTGCCTCGAGTCGGGCACCGTCCACCTCGACCCCGGTGTCGGTGTCACGGAACCAGGTGCTGGCCACCACGCGGACGTCACCGATCTGCATCGCCTCGGCTCCGGCGTCCCGCAGCTCCTGCACGGCATCGAGCAGGGCCGCTGCCGTGATCTCGTCGTCGTGGTCGACGATCCGCAGTCGGATCCCCGGGCCGGTGGCGCGCTCCGTACCGGCCAGGATGCCCAGCGTGTCCGCTCGTTCCTGAGCGGCCGCGATGGCCTCCGGCGAGCTGGCATCGCTGTCGACGAGGCCATCGCGAGTGGACTGCAGCTCGGTGATCTCGTCGTCGAGCCGCGCGCCGTTCTGCGTCACGTCGTCGAGGATGCGCACGAGCTCGTCCTGACGGAGGTCCTCCAGACCCTGGGCCTGTGTCTGCCGGACCTGGGTCGCGATGGCGAAACCGAGCAGCGCAGCGAGGAGGAGCGCAAAGGCATTGGCGCGCGTCGCCCTGGGGCGGGCCATGAGGTACACGCGACGCCACGCACTGGGCGCGGTCGCGGGCTTGCGGGCATCGGCCTGCGGCGCGCCCTCGTCGGTGTCCGTCATGCCTTGAAGAGGTGTCGACGGATCGAGGCGACATTGGAGAAGATGCGCACTCCGAGGACCACCACGACGCCGGTGGACAGCTGCGAACCCACACCGAGCTGGTCACCGAGGAAGACGATGAAGGCAGCCACGACGACGTTGGACAGGAAGCTCACGACGAAGACCTTGTCGTCGAAGATGCCGTCGAGCGTCGCCCGGACTGCGCCGAAGACCGCGTCGAGGGCGGCGACAACCGCGATCGGCAGATAGGGCTGCATCCAGATCGGCACGTCAGGCTGCAGCACAAGACCGAGCACGATCCCGGCCACGAGTCCGAGGGCGGGGATCACGAGGTCTCCTTCTTCATGGGGGTCACCCGAGGGAGCGTGGCGCCGGCAGGGACCGCCGTTGCCTCCCGGGTGCTGACGTTGGCTGCGCTGGGGAGCCGCAGCTCGTCCTGCGAGGTCAACGAGGTCTGGATGCCGTAATTGTTGCGCAGACCGGTGAGGTACGAGCCGGCGGCGCTCTCGGCAAAGGTGGTCTGCATCTGGGACGAGTCCCCGATGGCTTCGATCGTGTACGGCCGCGTCAGCGGACGGAAGTTGACCAAGATGGCCTCACCGGCGAACCGGATGGCCGTGCGGGAGGTCAGGCGCTGTCCGTTGATGGAGATCGCCTCCGCACCGGCGGCCCACAGCCCGTTGGTGATCAGCTGCATGTCCCGGGACTGCACTCGACCCTCGTCCGTGGTCCCGGTCCGCGGGTCACCGTCGGCGTCGGTGCCCGTACCGCCCGGGGCATCGTCGAGGGTCAGGCGCACGCCGGGGCCCGTGACGGCCGCGAGCCCGCTGGTCACCCGGCGGTCCTCGAGCACCTTGCGTTGGGCCGGGTCGAGCTGGGCAGTGGCCGCATCGACCTCTTGCTGCAACCCACGGACCGTGGTGTCCCTCTCGTCGACGACCGCCTGGCGATCCTCGATCTGACGGATGAGGTCCCCGCGTGCGGTGGCACGAGTCCCGTCACGATCGCGCAGCTCAGCGGTGCTGACACCGATCATCAGGCCGATGAGGAGGAGGGCGACCAACAGCCGGGTTCGGCGGGTTCCGGTGCTGGCGGGCAGTCCCTGTGCCAGTCGGTCGTCGGCCGCGGCCTGGTACCCGGGATCGAGCGGACGCTCCAGCATCGAGGTGAGCAAGGTCATGGAGGCGTCCGGCCGGGGCGCTGGGTGAACCACTCCTCGCGCGTCTGCGGAGTCCTTCCCCTCGCCGAGCTCATCGTCGGGCAGGTCTGACCGCACGCATCGCTCCTTCCGTCACGGGACCTTCGTGACCTCGAGGGCCACCCGCACCAGCGTAGGCGGTCGATCCCCTGTCAGAGTGGAGGTATGGAACGACGCGTGCTCACACTCGACGAGGCGTCCCTACGGCGACGCACGAGCATCAAGTGGCAGCTTCACGGCCCAGACGTCCTTCCCCTGTGGGTCGCAGAGATGGATGTTGCGCCGGCGCCCGTAGTGGTCGAGGAGATGGCCCGCATCGCCCGCGAGGGCGACTTCGGGTACCCGGTGACGGGGCCGTACACGCAGGAGGTCGCCGCCCTCTACGACGAGTGGGGCGTCGAGGTCACCCCAGCGCGCGCTCGACCGGTGGCCGACGTCATGGCCGGGGTCCGCGCTGGTCTCGTCGCGATCACCGGCCCGCAGGACCCGGTGTACATCACCGTGCCCGTCTACCCGCCCTTCCACGCGGCCGTGCACGAGATCGGCCGTCGGCTCGTCCCGGTGCCCCTCACGTCCACCGGTCGACTCGACCCCGCTGCTCTCGACGCAGCCTTCGCCGAACACGGTCGCGGGGCGCTGCTCCTGGCCAACCCGCACAACCCGACGGGGACCGTCCCGACGCGCGGTGAGCTCTCGCACGTCGCCGTCACCGCCGAACGCCATGGAGTGAGGATCGTCAGCGACGAGATCCACGCCCCGCTGGTCCTCCCCGGGGCCGACTTCACCCCCCTTCTCTCCCTGCCGGAGGCCCAGTCCGGACTGACGGTCTTCTCCGCTGCCAAAGGGTGGAACCTCGCGGGGGCCAAGTCCGCGGTCATCTTCGGGGGGTCGCAGGCGTCCGACGCCATCCGTGCGCTGCCGCCCGGCCTTGAGTTCACCACGAGCCACCTGGGGGTGCGGCTCCACACCGCTGCCCTGCGCGGTGGCCGCGACTGGCTCGCGGACCTCGTGCACGACCTGGACGCCAACCGGACGCTGCTCGCGCAGCTGCTCACCGAGCACCTCCCGGACATCGTCTGGCAACCCGTGGAGGCCACCTACCTCGCCTGGCTCGACTGCCGACGACTGGAGCTGGGGAGTGACCCTGCGGCCCACTTCCGCGACGTCGCGCGGGTGGCCCTCACACCCGGACCTCCCTTCGGCGTCGGAGAGGGTTTCGCGCGGCTCAACTTCGCCACCTCCCCCGCCCTCCTGACCGAGGCGATCGAGCGGATGGCGAGCTCCATACCGGCACGAAGGGAGTGACCGGCGCCTCGTCGGCCGGCCGCGCTCGCGAAGTGTCTCGGATCACGACCACGTCAATACCGTTGCCACACAAGGGAATCCGTGGACCATCGGGGGTGCGGATTTGATCTCTGCGCAGGTCACGTTAGGTTGAAACAGGTGACCAAGGACGAAGAGACACCCCGCCAGAGCTCCCCGTCGACCCCGTTCATCCTGCGCCCACCGTCCATCGAGGACGGCGGCGAGATGTGGCGCGTGGCCAGGGACTCGCAGACACTCGACCTCAATTCCTCCTACGCCTACCTGCTGTGGGCACGGGACTTCGCCGCGACGAGCGTCGTCGCAGAGCGCGAGGGCAGGGTCGTCGGATTCGTCAGCGGCTACGTCCGTCCGGCGGCTCCCGGGACCCTCATGGTGTGGCAGGTCGCCGTCGACGCGGACCAGCGCGGGCACGGCCTGGCCGGGCGCATGCTCGACCATCTCGCTGCGCACGTCCCCGGGGTGACGGTCCTCGAGACGACGATCACCGACGACAACGCCGCCTCGCGAGCCCTCTTCGCCGGCTTCGCGCGCACCCACGACGCACAGCACGAGGAGATCGACCTCTTCGTGACGGCCCACTTCCCCGACGAAGGCCATGACCCGGAGGTGCTGCACCGCATCGGACCGTTCTGATCCCTGCCGCACCGACCGACCACCCCTGCCGATCCCTCCACGGAAGGACCACCCCATGAGCAACCCCGCCACAGCCATCTTCACCGAGCGCGAGTCCGAGGTGCGCAGCTACTGCCGCAACTGGCCCGTCGTCTTCGACACCTCCAAGGGTCCCTACCAGACGACCGAGGACGGTGAGCGCTACACCGACTTCTTCTCCGGCGCCGGTGCCCTCAACTACGGGCACAACAACGACATCCTCAAGGAGGCGCTCATCGAGTACGTCTCCCGCGATGGCGTCACCCACTCGATGGACATGCACACCAAGGCCAAGCGTGAGTTCCTCGAGGCCTTCACCGAGCTGATCCTCGAGCCGCGCGGGATGACCCACAAGATCCAGTTCCCCGGCCCGACCGGGACCAACGCCGTCGAGACCGCACTCAAGACGGCCCGCAAGGTGACCGGTCGCGAGGACGTCGTGCACTTCACCAATGCCTTCCACGGCATGACGCTCGGCTCGCTGGCCGTCACCGGCAACGCCTTCAAGCGCGCCGGCGCCGGGACGCCGCTGTACCACGCGACCGCCGCCCCGTACGACGACTACATCGTCGGCGAGACCTCGGACTTCGCCTGGCTCAAGCGCATCTGGGCCGACAGCGGCTCGGGCACGAACCTGCCTGCGGCCGTGATCGTCGAGACGGTCCAGGGCGAAGGTGGCCTCAAGGCGGCTCGCGGCCAGTGGCTCAAGGAGCTGCAGGACCTGTGCCGCGAGTACGGCGTGCTGATGATCGTCGACGACGTGCAGGCCGGGTGCGGCCGCACCGGGACCTTCTTCTCCTTCGAGCCGTTCGGCCTGGACCCGGACATCATCACCCTCAGCAAGTCCATCTCGGGCTACGGCCTGCCGATGGCACTGACCCTGATGAAGCCCGAGGTCGACGACTGGGAGCCGGGTGAGCACAACGGCACCTTCCGCGGCCACAACCCGGCCTTCGTCACCGGGACGACGGCCCTGCGCACCTACTGGGCCGACGACGCCCTCGAGAAGAACATCGCGGCTCGCGCCCAGCAGCTCACCGAGCGCCTGGAGGTCCTCGCCGGCCTCGCCGAGGGCAGCGAGCTGCGCGGCCGCGGGCTCCTCTCCGGTGTCGCCTTCGCCGACCTCGAGGTGGCGGAGAAGATCGCCAAGGCGGCCTTTGCCCGCAAGCTGCTCGTCGAGACCTCCGGTCCGTCCAGCGAGGTCGTCAAGATCATGCCGCCGCTGACCATCACGCAGGAGGAGCTGGCTGCAGGTCTGGACCAGCTCGAGGACGCCGCCCGCGAGGTCCTCGGCGCGCCCGCCCGCACGACGGCCTGATCCCCCTTCCACACACCCCGACAGACCACGACAAGGAGATCCACATGAAGGTCTTGAACGTCAACGACCTCGACGGCACCGAGTACGACGTCACGCACGGCAACTGGCAGAGCCGGCGCATGGTCCTCGCCAAGGACAAGGTCGGCTTCAGCTTCCACATCACGATCCTCAAGGCCGGCACGTCCTCGGAGTTCTGGTACGCCAACCACGTCGAGGCCGTCTACGTCTACCAGGGCAAGGGCACGCTCCTCGACCGCGACACCGGCGAGACCTACCCCCTCGAGCCCGGTGTGATGTACATGCTCGACGACGCGGACAAGCACACCGTGACCGTCGAGGAGGACATCCACTGCGCGTGCGTCTTCAACCCCCCGGTCACCGGCCGTGAGGTCCACGACGAGAACGGCGTCTACCCGGTCCTCACCGAGGACTGAGCCACGACGCGACGATGGGGGACGGACCACGTGTCCGTCCCCCATCGTCATGATGTCAGTGGTTGCGCAGGGCCTCGATCAGCTCGGCCTTGTCCATCGACGAGCGCCCCTCGATCTCCAGCTCTCGGGCTCGATCGTGCAGCTCCTCGACGCTCCAGTCGTCGTAGGACCCTGACTCGCCGCCACGTCGACCGACCTCGGCGCGGGAGCTGTTGGCGGCTGCGTTGGCGATGCGGGCGGCCTTTTCCTTGCTGGCACCGTCATCACGCAGCTCCTCGTAGAGCTCGTCGTCCTTGACGCTGGGTCCGGGCTTGTCCTCGGGCATCTCATCCACGTCCTCTCGCTGTCGGATGCCCTGTGCCTACCCCCCGGCCCTGCAGACATGCACCGTCGGCATGACTGGCGCACCACGGGGTACGGAGGGGGCATGACCGCCCCGTCGCCCAGGACCCGCGCCCCATGGCGTGCGCCGTTGGACCGCACCGCCCTCCTCGTCGTCGACCTGCAGGAGGCCTTCTTCGAGGACCCGGCCCTCGCGGCCCATCGCGAGGAGATCGTGACCCGTGCCCGGCAGGTCATCCGCTGGGCCGAGCGGGAGCACCTTCCGATCGTCAACGTGCGCACCGTGCACCAGCGCGACCGGTCGACCTGGACGATCACGATGCTCGAGGACGACCAGGGCTACCTCTTCGAGGGGGACGAGCACACCGCCAACCTCCCCGAGCTCGACCTCTCAGCGGCGATCGAGGTCACCAAGACGCGCGACGACGCCTTCGTGGGGACCGATCTGGCATCGACCCTGCTCGATCGCGACATCGAGGCGGTGGTCGTCATCGGCGTCTCCACGCACACCTGCGTCCTGCTCACCGCAGCGCATGCCTTCGCCAACGACCTCGAGGTCGTGCTGGTGCGCGACGCCATCGCCTCGCACCGTCCCGAGCTGCACGAGCTGACCCTCGACACCCTCAGAGACGAGTACCGCTTCCCCGTCCTGAGCCCCGATGCGCTGTGCCGCGTCACGGCGTCCGAGGACAGGGCACCCGCATGAGGCCCCCGCAGGTTCGGGCGGTGCCCCCACCGGGTCAGGTCGAGAGCATGTCCAGGAGTGCTGCGTTGAAGGCGGGCAGGTCGTCCGGTTTGCGGCTGGTCACGAGCCGACCGTCGCGCACGACCTCCTCGTCGACCCAGGTGCCGCCGGCGTTGCGCACATCCGTCTGCAGGCTGGGCCACGAGGTGACCCGGCGGTCGCGCAGGACGTCGGCCTCGACGAGCATCCAGATGGCGTGGCAGATGGCGGCGACCGGCCGGTCACCCGTCACCGCATCGCGCACGAGCCGGACCGCCGCCTCGTCGAGCCGGAGCGCGTCGGGGTTGGCCACACCCCCCGGGAGCACCAGACCCGCGAAGTCGTCCATCGAGGCATCGGCGACCGTGGTGTCGACGGGGAAGGTGCCTGCCGCGTCGAGGTGCTCGAAGGCCTGCACCTCGCCCGTCTCGGGCGCCACGAGCACCGGCTCCCAACCGGCCTCCTCCAAGGCCTTCCACGGACCGGTGAGCTCGACCTGCTCGATGCCCTCCATCGCCACGAGGACGGCGACCCGGCGGCCACCTGTCTGGTCCTGGTTGCTCATGCTGTGCTCCCTTCGTCGAGGTGTTGTCGACATCGGGCCTACCCGGCGGGCTGCTCGACATGCGCGAACCACGCATCCCGGCAGGATGGACCCATGAGCGGGCACGAAGAGGCAGACGAGGGCACGCCGGGCCGGCAGGAGACGGCGGACGAGCGCGCGGACCGCAACTGGACCGACCTGCTCCAGGAGTTCCGCGTGCTGCAGACCGGCGTCCAGATCCTTGCGGGGTTCCTGCTCACGCTGCCCTTCCAGTCCGCCTTCGCCGACCTCGACAGCACCCAGCAAGGCCTCTACATCGTCCTGGTCCTGCTGGCCTTCCTGACGACCACCTTGCTCGTCATGCCGATCGCCGTGCACCGCCGCCTGTTCCGGCTGCAGCGCAAGGACCGGCTGGTCCGGGTCGGGCACCTCGTCGCGCGTTGTGTCCTCGTCGCCGTCGGTCTGCTCATCGTGGGCCTGGCGTCCTTCGTCGTGGACGTCGTCGTCGGGCGCACCGCCGCCGCGGTGGTCTGCGCCTGCATGGCGATCGCCGTGCTCGTCGCCACCGTCGTGGTGCCGTGGCTCGTGGGGAGGCCGGCCGAGACGATGGATGCGGCTGGCCGCTGACCTCCTCGACAGTCTCGAAGGGAGGTTCCCGCGCGCCCTCGAGCACCTCCCTTCGTCCAGTCCATAGACTCGGTCCGTGACCGGTCCCACGCCGCGCGACCCTGCGCGCCCCCATCTGGCGGCTCAGGCCGCCCGCATGCAGGGGCTGCTGAGGATCGTGCGACACCCCGGGACCAACGGTTGGACCAGCACCTGGGGCACCAACGCCCACGGGGAGATCGCGGGCTGCCCGCCCCCCAGCCGACGCAGGCGCGCCAACCTCGGCTGGCGTCAACCACGTCCATAGAACCCCCTCGTAGAGCAAGGTCACCTCGTGCCCACACCCTCCCCCAAGCTCGGCCTCCTCGCCCCGCACCAGCTGTGGCGCGGTGCCCACGCAACCGCCCAGAGCGACGCCTTTGGCGGGGCCCTCCTCCTGGGCGCCACCATCCTGGCCCTCCTGCTCGCCAACTCCCCCGCTGGCGACGCCTACTCGAGCCTGCGCGACTTCACGATCGGTCCGCATGCCCTGCACCTCGACCTGAGTCTCGGTACCTGGGCTGCGGACGGCCTCCTCGCGATCTTCTTCTTCGTCGTCGGCCTGGAGCTCAAGGAGGAGTTCGTCGCCGGCAAGCTGCGTGACCCCCGGACGGCGGCACTGCCGATCGCCGCAGCAGCAGGTGGAGTGATCGTCCCGGCCCTCGTCTTCGCGGCCATCGCCATGTCGTCCGACTCGGCGGAGGCCATGCGCGGCTGGGCGATCCCCACGGCCACGGACATCGCCTTCGCCGTCGCGGTGCTCGCCGTCGTCGGGCGCTTCCTGCCGCCCGCGCTGCGCGTCTTCCTGCTGACCCTGGCGATCGTCGACGACCTCATCGCGATCACCGTCATCGCTGTCGTCTACACCGAGGGCCTGCAACTTCACCTGCTCGCACTCGCCTTCGTGCCGCTCGCGATCTTTGCCGTCCTGGTGCAGCGGGGGGTCATCACGTGGTGGCTCCTCGTCCCTCTGGGGGTACTGACGTGGGGCCTCGTGCACGCGTCGGGGATCCACGCGACGGTCGCCGGCGTGCTCCTCGGCTTCACGGTGCCCGTCATCGCCACGGCGCGGGCGCGGGTACAGTCCTCCACGGATGACGACGGCGAACCGGTCTATGACGGGCTCACGGCCTATCTCGCCGATCAGTGGGGCGTCTTCTCCACCCTTGTCGCAGTCCCGGTGTTCGCCTTCTTCTCCGCAGGCGTGGCCGTGGGGGGGATCGAGGGACTGCGGTCAGCCATGCAGGACCCGATCACCATCGGCATCATCGCCGGTCTCTTCCTGGGCAAGCCCATCGGCATCACGCTGACGACCTTCCTGCTCAGCAGGCTGCCTGCCTTCCAGCTCGACGAGTCGCTGCGCTGGCCGGACATGATCGGGATGGGCTTCGTCGCCGGTGTCGGCTTCACGGTCTCGCTGCTCGTCGGCGAGCTCGCCTACGGCGCGGCAAGCGTGGCCGACGAGCACGTCAAGATCGGGGTCCTGCTCGGCTCATTGATCTCCGCCCTCGCGGGCGGCGGCATCCTTGCCCTGCGCAGCCGCGCCGCCCGGCGAGCGGGAGCCCAACCGGCCTGACGCGCTCAGAAGACGGGCTTGCCGCCCGTCACCCCCACGACGGTGCCCGAGACATAGCTGGCCTCCGTGGGCGCAGCGAGGAAGACGAAGGCCCCCGCGAGCTCACCGGGCTGCCCGGCACGTCCCAGCGGAGTGTCGGCCCCGAAGGCCTCGATCTTCTTCTCCTCCTGGGTCGCCGGCTGCAACGGTGTCCAGATCGGTCCCGGTGCGACGGCATTGACGCGGATCCCACGGGGACCCACCTCCGCGGCGAGGTTGACGGTGAAGTTGTTGATCGCGGCCTTGGTCGACGCGTAGTCGAGCAAGGAGGTCGATGGCTCGTAGGCCTGGATGGAGCTGACGTTGATGATGCTCGCGCCCCGGTCCAGGTGCGGCAGCGCGGCCCGGGTCAGCCAGAAGAGGGCGTGCAGGTTGGTACGCAGCACTCGCTCGATGCGCTCGTCACTCATGGCCTCCAGACCCTGGTCGCGGGCCATCTGGACGCCGGCGTTGTTGACGAGGACGTCGAGTCCGCCCAAGCCGGCGACGGCGCTCTGGATGACCTCGTCGCAGGTGCTGCGCTCGCTGATGTCCCCGGGGCAGAGCACTGCGGTACGACCGGCGTCCTTGATCCATCGCGCGGTCGTCTCGGCGTCCTCCTGCTCCTCGGGCAGGAAGGAGATCGCCACGTCTGCACCCTCGCGGGCATAGGCGATCGCGACGGCACGGCCGATGCCGGAGTCACCGCCGGTGATCAGGGCGCGCAGGCCCTCCAGGCGGCCCGATCCCACCCAGGTCTCTTCGCCGTGGTCAGGGGCGGGGTCCATGGCGGCCGTGGAACCGGGGAGTGACTGCTGCTGTTCGGGAAATCCACCGTCGGGACCGGTCGCCATGCCTGCTGCTCGCTGGCTGATCTCTGACTCGATCATGTGCGCTCCTTCGTCGTGGGACGTGGCTGCACTACCCGAGCGGGCGGCCGGGGAAACCGATCTACGTGGTCATCGCGGCGAGCAGCTGGGCTTCAGCCCGATCGAGGTAGGTGAGCAGCGCACGCTCGGCCTCGTCGTGGTCCCCTGCCGCCAGCAGCGCGGCCAGCTGTCGGTTGCCCTCGAGATAGGGCTCGTGGAAGGTGCGCGGGTCGGACATCGTGCTGAAGACCAGACGCATCTCGGCGAGGACCTGTCGCATCGCCTCGTCGACCCGGCGACTGCCGGCCAGCGCCGCCAGGGCCTCGTGGAAGTGCATGTTGGCCGACCCGAGGCCACGCCAGTCCTCGACAGCGGCGGCAGCACCCCCTTCGTCCACGGCCGCGTGCAGGCGGGTGAGGTCGGAGCCATCGATCGCCGCCTGCCGGATCGAGGACACCTCGAGGATCCGACGGAAGCGGTAGAGGTCGCGCACATCGTCGTGGTCGAGCGCCCGGACGAAGACGCCGCGGTTGAACTCGCGCACCACCAGACGCTCGTGGCCCAGGAGGTGGAAGGCCTCTCGCAGCGTGTTGCGGGAGACGCCCAGGGCCGCGCCGATGCGCTCCTCGGACAGCCGGGTACGAGGCCGCAGATCCCCCTCGATGATGCGGGTGCGCAAGGCATCGGCGACCTTTTCGCTCGCGCTCGCACGTCCCATCGACGCACGCTCGGACTCGAGTGCCGAGAGCCAGTCGTCCACCATGCTGCACACCCCTTCGTCGCCGCTGTGAGCCCGACACTAGCCGAAGGGGGTATTGCGGGATTGTTGAACAATCGCTAGTTTACGTGATCGGG
>JAKDKQ010000009.1 GCA_030453295.1 Janibacter sp. | reverse complement strand
TTTACGGCATGGACTACCAGGGTATCTAATCCTGTTCGCTCCCCATGCTTTCGCTTCTCAGCGTCAGTAATGGCCCAGAGACCTGCCTTCGCCATCGGTGTTCCTCCTGATATCTGCGCATTTCACCGCTACACCAGGAATTCCAGTCTCCCCTACCATACTCTAGTCTGCCCGTACCCACTGCAAGTCCGGGGTTGAGCCCCGGATTTTCACAGCAGACGCGACAAACCGCCTACAAGCTCTTTACGCCCAATAATTCCGGACAACGCTCGCACCCTACGTATTACCGCGGCTGCTGGCACGTAGTTAGCCGGTGCTTCTTCTGCAGGTACCGTCACTTTCGCTTCTTCCCTGCTGAAAGAGGTTTACAACCCGAAGGCCGTCATCCCTCACGCGGCGTCGCTGCATCAGGCTTTCGCCCATTGTGCAATATTCCCCACTGCTGCCTCCCGTAGGAGTCTGGGCCGTGTCTCAGTCCCAGTGTGGCCGGTCGCCCTCTCAGGCCGGCTACCCGTCGTCGCCTTGGTGAGCCATTACCTCACCAACAAGCTGATAGGCCGCGAGCCCATCCCAAACCGAAAAACTTTCCAAACCATACCCATGCAGGTTGGTCTCGTATCCAGTATTAGACGCCGTTTCCAGCGCTTATTCCAGAGTCTGGGGCAGGTTGCTCACGTGTTACTCACCCGTTCGCCACTGATCCACTCCAGCAAGCTGGAGCTTCACCGTTCGACTTGCATGTGTTAAGCACGCCGCCAGCGTTCGTCCTGAGCCAGGATCAAACTCTCCGTTGATGATCAACACCCCCAAGACCCAAAGGCCTCGAAGGGGCAATCCATAACCCAACAAAGGGCTGAACCATGACTGAGCAAGAACAACCAGCGCAATCGCTGTTTGTTACATTGTCAACCAAAGGAAAAAAATTCACTCCCGACCAACCACACCCAACCCGAAAGGGCCAGGCACAATCAACCAAGAACGAGGTATTGGCATCGATTTTTGACACGCTGTTGAGTTCTCAAGATTCACACGCACACCCACCACGACCACCGTCATGCTCTCGGTGAACCGCTTCAGGGGCAACTTCTCAAACTTACCACTCGAACCGACGCGGGCCAAACTCGCTTGCTTCCTCACGGAAACTCAGCGGGTTTTTCGCCTGCGGCGATCTCCTACACTAGCAGTCGAGCTGCTGTGCTTCCAAGTCGGTCTTCCCGGCGCAAAAGCACCCGAACGACGCACTCAGAGTGGAAGCGTCAGTCCGTGGGACCGGCCTGCCTGGGGCGGCTACGAGAGCCTCCGCTTGGTGTCCGTTCCTCCCTCTCGGGCTGACATCGAGAACATTAGATCACCGCCCTGCCATGCGCCAAATCGACCCTCTACGCGGCTCTGCTGAAGGCCGCGATCGCCCGAGTTCTCGCCGGTTTTGCGCCCGCTCAGGACCTGCTTGGCTCAGGGAGGCGGTCCGTGGTGGCCGCGATCTCGCCGCGCATGGGGGTCCAGGCCCCCCTGCTGATCATGACCGAGCGGAGACGGTCGGGCCGGTCCGTGATGATCCCGTCGACCCCCATGTCCAAGAGTTGGTGCATCTGCGCAGGGTCATCGACTGTCCACACGATCACCCGCACGCCGAGTCGATGGGCTCGCCGCACGAGCCCTGGTGAGTGGATGGGCAGACGACCCAGCTGGATGGGCACGTGGGCGAAGCGGCCACGGACGACTGAAGCCGGTGGCGGCACGCCAGCCTTGGCCGCCGAGATCAGGGCCACCAACGAGCGCCACCCCAGGGCCGTGCGCACGTGGGGCACCTGTGAAGCCAGATGCTGCAGCCAGCCGTCCCACGCACCGGCCACGCACACGCGTTCGGCGTAGTCCCGCCGTTGGAGGAGTCGAGCCATCGGTGCAATGGCGGCTCGGTCCTTCAGGTCCACGGTGAAGCAGGCCTCGGGGAAGGAAACGAGCGCCTCCTCGAGGGTGGGGATCGGTTCGACACCGGCAACGCGGACGCGCCGATCCAGGTCGGCGAGCGTCCGCTCCCCCAGACGCCCAGTGCCGGTCGTACACCGGTCGAGGTCGTCATCGTGAAAGCAGACAAGGTGTCCATCGGCCGTCAACCTCACATCGCTCTCGAGGTACCGCAGTCCCAGCGCGGTCGATCGGGAGAAGGCCGCGAGCGTGTTTTCCGGAGCCAGTCCGGCACCACCTCGGTGACCGATGGCCAGTGGAGTCGACTCCTCGCCGTACGTCATACCTCGATCGTGGCCCAGACCCGCCGTGCCCGGGGCGCCGCAGAGCACGATCCGGGCAAGGTTCACCACAACTTCCCCCGTGCGTCGCCCTCCCTTCGCGATCATCGCCGCGGAAGCCATGACGTCCGTACGTTCCCTCGGTTGCCGCGACTCGTGGGTAGGGTGAGAGCGAGAACCACGTGCCACCCTTGGTGGCCGCTCGCCACGCATATCGACCAGGAGCAGCATGAGCAACGATCACGCCCGCACCGCCAGCACTGACCCCGCCACCCGGCGCCTTGTCGGTCAGCCCGCTCCGGGCGAGGCCGAGCGCTCGGTCGGCCAGCTCGTGGCAGACGCCTCGCACGACATCTCGGCCTTGGTCCAGAGCGAGATCCAGCTCGCCAAGTCCGAGGTCACCAAGGGCCTCTCCTTCGGAGGCAAGGGTGCGGCGCTGCTCGCTGTCGCTGCCTTCCTCGGGCTGCTCGGCCTGATCTTCCTCTTCCACACCTTGGCGCAGGTCATCGCCGTCTGGCTGCCCGTGTGGGCCGGTTACCTCATCATCACGGTGGTGCTCTTCATCATCGCGGCCGTCGCCGGACTCATCGGCCTCAAGGCGCTGAAGAAGGCCAAGGCGAACACTGTGCCGCAGCGGGCGATCCGCAATGCTCAAGAGACGGTCGCCGCCATCAAGCCGGGCAGCTGAACCCGCCCGACGCCGCGGCCGCGCTCGTCGACGGCCCGTGGGAGCACCGATTCGTCTCGGCCAACGGGGCCCGGTTCCACGTCACATCGACAGGGACCGGGCCCGTTGTCGTGTTCGTCCACGGGTACCCGCAGTACTGGTGGAGCTGGCGTGACCAGCTCCCGACTGTCGCCGCCGCTGGGTACCGGGCCGTGGCCGTCGACCTGCGCGGCTTCGGGGCGAGCGACAAACCACCATCGGGCTATGACGCCCCCACCGCATGCGATGACCTGGCAGCCATCATCCGCAGCCTCGGTGCTGAGCGGGTGGCTCTCGTCGGGCTGGGTCTCGGCGCCACCTTTGTCTGGAGCATGCCCACGCACCACCCGGAGGTGACCGCCGCGATCGCGCCGATCGGCATGCCGCACCCGGCGGTCTTCCACCATGCGATGTGGCGCCACCCGGTCCAGTGGCGAGCCAATCGGTACCTACGAGCCATGCAGACCCCCTTCGCCTCCGAGCGCCAGTCGGTCAGCGTCGCCCGCCGGTTGCGGCAGTGGTCGGGCCCCGACCACTCCTGGATCACCGATGAGGTCGCCGAGCGCTACACGGAGGCGATGGCCCTCCCCTTCGCCGGGGTGGCTGCGGCCGAGTACCACCGGTGGTTCTACCGCTGCCGGATCAACCCGACAGGCCTGCGCTATCTCCAGCGGGTCAAGTCGCGCATCGAGGTCCCGGTGCTCCACCTGCACGGGGCGGAAGATCCCACCTCGCTCACCACGATGGCCGCCGAGTGCGAGCGACACGTCTCCGGCCCGTTGTCCGTGCGCACCCTGCCGGGGGTCGGCGCCTTCGTGCCCGAGGAGGCGCCGGAGGAGACCAACCGTGCGCTCATCGAGTGGTTGGCCGCCGTGCACCCGAGCGCGTGAGGTACTGACGCACGAAGCGCCACGGCAGACGTCGATGCGAGGAGTCGTCCCACGGCTGGGTCAGCTCGGCCGCATCCAGCAGCACGCTGAGCAGCTGGGCCGTGAACCCCCAGACGAAGAGCCCTGCCACGTCGAACCCCGGGCCGGTGTACCCACTGGGCCCCTTGACCATGAAGCGGTTGGCCGGGTTGACGAGGTCGGCGACCGGGATCCGCTCGACGCGGGCCACCTCCCCGGGGTCCACGACGCGAAGGGGGCCAGGGTCGCGCCACCAGCCGAGGACGGGAGTGACGGCGTTTTCGCTCGGACCCAGCCACAGGTCGGGGAAGGCGCCCACAACCTCGATGCCTGCCGGCTCCGCGCCGACTTCTTCCCACGTCTCGCGCAGTGCCGCGTCGACCGGCGTCTCACCGGGGTCGAGCTTGCCGCCGGGGAAGGAGACCTGGCTGGCGTGGCTGCGCAGGCTCCCCGAACGCTCGGTGAGCACGATGTCGTGCCCGTCGTGGCGGTCACTCTCCCCGACGAGCATCAGCACGGCGGAGCGGCGTGGCGGGTCGGTCGGGGGCGCGAACTGGCTGAACCATCCGGGCAGGTCGGCATGCAGTGCGGCCTCGGCCCCGAGCAACCACGAAGGCGGCTCGGGCTGGGTGCTCACACCTCTCCCTTCGTCGGCTGAGCGCCGGGAGCCAGCTCGTACTTGAGCAGCTGCACTGCCTTGTCAGGATCGCTCTCGCCGATCCCGTGCGAGGGGCACCACTGCGCCACGGGACAGGCGCCGCAGGCCGGTCGGCGTGCGTGACAGGTGCGTCGCCCGTGGAAGATCAGCACGTGGCTGAGCATCGTCCAGTCCTTGCGCGGGACGAGCTCGCCCACGGCGTGCTCGACCTTGACCGGGTCCTCCTCGTCAGTCCACCCCATGCGCCGAGCCAGCCGGCCGAAGTGCGTGTCCACCGTGATCCCGGGGATGCCAAAGGCATTGCCCAGGACCACATTCGCTGTCTTGCGTCCCACACCGGGGAGTGTGACGAGGTCCTGCAACCGGCCGGGGACTTCCCCGTCGTGCTGGTCCACGAGGACGGCTGCGAGCTTGAGGACGGAGTTGGTCTTGGCCCGGAAGAAGCCGGTCGGGCGCAGCACGTCTTCCATCTCGGTGCGGTCCGCACCCGCGAGGTCGCCTGCCGTGGGCCAGCGGGCGAAGAGTGCCGGCGTCACCTTGTTGACCGTGACGTCCGTGGTCTGCGCGGACAGGACCGTCGCGACCAGCAGCTGCAGCGGATTGTCGAAGTCCAGCTCGCAGTGCGCGTAGGGATAGCGCTCGTGCAGAGTGCGATACATCCGCCGTGCTCGACGGGTCAAGGCCAGCGGGGACTCCTCGCGAACGACAGACACCCTCGCAGCCTAGGCCCCCCTCGATGCAGGTGACATGGCACACTGCCCTCTGTGAACCTCGATGTCGTACGCCGCGCCCCGCTCTTCGCGACCCTTGACGACGCCGACGCCGCTGAGGTGATGGCGACGATGACCCCTGTGCGCATGGAGCGCGGGGACGTCCTCTTCAACGAGGGCGACCTCGGTGATCGCCTCTACGTGATCACCGAGGGCAAGATCAAGCTCGGTCGCTCATCCACCGACGGCAGGGAAAACCTGCTGGCGATCCTCGGCCCGTCCGAGATGCTCGGCGAGCTGAGCCTCTTCGATCCCGGCAGTCGCACCGCCACGGCCACGGCTGTTGCCGAGACGCAGCTCATCGGGCTCGGCAACGAGCAGCTGAGCCAGCTCCTCGGCGCTCACCCGCGCATCGCCGGCACCCTGCTGGCTGCCCTCGCGCGACGGCTGCGCCGCACCAACGAAAATCTCGCGGACCTCGTCTTCACCGACGTCCCGGGCCGCGTGGCCAAGGCTCTCCTCGAGCTCAGCCAGCGCTTCGGTCGCCCGGTCGAGGAGGGCGTCATGGTCGCCCACGACCTCACCCAGGAGGAGCTCGCTCAGCTCGTCGGCGCCTCTCGCGAGACGGTCAACAAGGCTCTGGCCGACTTCGCCTCCCGCGGCTGGTTGCGCCTCGAGGCCCGCGCCGTGCTGCTCACCGACGTCGAGCGCCTCCAGCGCCGCGCCCGCTGACCCAGACGCACCCGAGGGCCCCGGACCGCTCGGTCCGGGGCCCTCGTCGTCTCCGAACGAGGGCAAAGACAGCGGGAGGAGTGCGGGCGACGGGGTGCGAGCGGCCCGCCTCATGGGCGAAGCCGGCTGACGGACCGGGTCAGGCGCCGAGGTAGCGCATCTGGGCGAGGACGGACAGCTTCGCAGCGGGCCACACGGACCGGTCGACGTCTGCGTAGACCGACGCCACCACGGCATCGGCGTCCGGGGCACCGTCGGCCATCGCTGCGCGCACCTTCTCGAGGCGTTCGCGGCGGTGGACGCGGTAGAAGTCGACCATGGCGGCGGCATCGGGAACCGTGGGTCCGTGTCCGGGGAGGATCGAGGCGACCTCACCGTCCCCGGTGAGCGCCTTGATGCGCTCGAGGGAGTCGAGGTAGGCAGCCAGCTCCCCATCGGGATGGGCAACCATGGTGGTCCCGCGCCCGAGCACGGTGTCGCCGGTGAGCAGCGCGTGGTCTGCAGCCAGCGCAAAGGAGACCGAGTCCGAGGTGTGGCCCGGGGTGGCGACGACGCGCACCTCGAGGTCGGCAGCCGTCAGCACGTCGCCGTCAGCGAGGTCGTCATGCCCAGGCCCCACGGCCTGCACCGGGGCGCTCGTCAGTCGAGCCAGCCGAGGAGCACCCTCGCTGTGGTCGAGGTGCCCGTGGGTGAGCACGATGCGGGTGACCCGAGCCCCCAGAGCGGTGACGTGGTCGACGACCCGCTGCTGGTGCGCAGCCTCGTCCTCTCCCGGATCGATCACGATCGCCTCGGTGCCCCCCGGAGCCATGAGGACCCAGGTGTTGGTGCCGTCGAGCGTCATGGGCCCCGGGTTGCCCTGGAGGATGCAATGGGCGTGCGAGGAGATCTGGCCGCCCGCCCACTGACCGAAGGGAGCCGACGGCTCAGGAGCCACAGCCGCGCTCATGGCAGCTGCGCTCGCATGGCCGGCCCCGCGCCCGTCTGGACGAGCTGCGGCATGACCGGTGCGATCGGGAAGTCCTGGCTGAGGGCGGCACTGACAGTGCTCACCTCGGCGAGCTGCTCGAGGCAGACCAGGGTGGGCGGCATGAGCATCAGATCGCCGTCCTCGAAGGCGGCGACGGCTGCGTCGGGACGCAACCACTCGGACCGGTCTGCCTCACTGGTCTCCCCGTCGGGGTCCTGC
The DNA here is from genome assembly GCA_030453295.1 of Janibacter sp. GTDB lineage: Bacteria > Actinomycetota > Actinomycetes > Actinomycetales > Dermatophilaceae > Janibacter. The sequence continues at coordinate 11,996 of JAKDKQ010000009.1, read as the reverse complement.
CCCTGTGGCACGGCTGCCACGAAGAAGCGAGTGTCGAAGCGACGCGGCTCGGCCTCCGGCGTGATCCAGTGTGCGCGGTAGCGCAGGAGGTCGCTGCGCAGGACGAGGTGTTGCTCCAGCAGGACCTGACCGAAGCCGACCTCGTGCGCGACGAGCTTGGCGCGCAGGTCGGTGGCGACCTCGGGGTCGAGCTGGGGAACCTCATCTGCGTCAGAGGCCAGGAGGACGCCGGTCTCCTCGAAGATCTCGCGCACCGCGGCCGCCACGAGCATGCGAGCGCTGGCCTCGTCGGTCCCCAGGGTCTCGGCCCACTCCTCGACGGCGGGGCCGGCCCAGGGCAGCTCGTCCTCGGCGTCGCGTCGGTCCGCTCCCCCGCCGGGGAAGACATGCATCGACGGCGCGAAGGCCATCGATGAGACCCGACGGAGCATGAAGACCTCCAGCGGGCCTTCGTCGTCACGCACGAGCATGACCGTCGAGGCCAGCTTGGTCGGCGCCGGCTCGGCCGGCTCCGGCCGCCCCTCGTCGACACCCAGGAGAGCCTCGCGCATCGCGCCGAGGAGGAAGTCGCGCTGGGTCATCAGTCGCGGATCCGGACCGTCACCTCGACCTCAACGGGAGCGCCGAGCGGCAGGGCGGCAACGCCCACTGCGGACCGGGCATGCTCGCCCGCCGCGCCGAAGACCTCGCCGAGGAGCTCGCTCGCGCCATTGATGACGCCCGGTTGACCCGTGAAGTCCGGTGCGCTGGAGACGAAGCCCACGACCTTGACGACCTGCTCGACCTGGTCGAGATCGCCGATCGCGGAGCGGATCGCCGCGAGGGCGTTGATCGCGCAGACCCGCGCCAGGTCCTTGGCCTGCTCCGGGTCGACCTCGGACCCGACGTGCCCGGTCACCGGCAGTGCGCCGTCGACCATCGGCAGCTGGCCGGAGGTCAGGACGTGGTTGCCGTCGACGATCGCCGGGACGTACGCACCGGCCGGGGCGGCCGGATCCGTCAGGGTGATGGACAGCTCGGCGAGACGTGCCTCGATGCGACCCATCAAGCGGCCTTGGGACGCTTGAGGTAGGCAACGAGGTTGCCCCCGTCGCCCTGCAGGACCTGAACGAGCTCCCAACCGTCCTCGCCCCACTGGTCGAGGATCTGCTTGGTCGCATGGACGATGAGCGGCACTGTGACGTATTCCCACTGGGTCATGTCGGCACCCTACTCGTAGGCTGTGAGTCGTGACCGGTCCCTCTGACTCCCCCGTGCGCCTGCATGTCGTCACCGGCAAGGGCGGCACCGGCAAGACCACCGTCGCAGCAGCGATGGCTCTGGCGCTGGCCTCCCGCGGGCAACGTGTCCTCCTCGCCGAGGTCGAGGGCCGGCAAGGGCTGGCGCAGATCCTCGACGTCGCCCCCTTGGGCACCGAGGAACGCTCCCTGGTCACGGACCCATCGGGCGGCGAGGTCGTCGGCTTGTCCATCGACGCCAAGACCGCGCTGCTGGAGTACCTGCAGAAGTTCTACAAGCTCGGCCGCGCCGGCTCGATCCTGGAAAAGGTGGGTGCCGTCGACTTCGCCACGACGATCGCGCCGGGCGTGCGCGATGTCCTGCTCATCGGGCGGGTGTACGAGGCGGTCGGTCGCACGACGAAGGGAGCCAAGAAGCGCCCTGTCTTCGACTCCGTCGTCCTCGATGCACCTCCCACCGGACGGATCGGCCGATTCCTCAACGTGAACTCCGAGGTGTCGGAGGTCGCCAAGGTGGGCCCGGTCCGCAATCAGGCCGACTCGATCACGAGGCTGTTGCGGAGCCCGGCGACCGCTGTGCACCTCGTGACGCTCCTGGAGGAGATGCCCGTGCAGGAGACACTCGATGCCATCGACGAGCTGGGCTCCCTCTCCCTTCGTGTCGGGTCGGTCATCGCCAACGGTGTGCGGCAGCCACTCGTCGCGGACGAGGACGCTGCTGCGGTCGCCGACGGTGACCCGCGAGTGCACGAGGCCCTCGAGTCCGCCCTGGCTGCCATCGGTGTGAAGACTGGTCCCGCGCTGCTGGGGGGACTGCTGCAGGAGGGCGCTGACCACGTCGAGCGCGCTCGGCTGCAGGCCGAGCAGCACGTGGTCCTTCGCGAGCTCGATGTCCCGATCCGGGTCCTCCCCCACATGAGTGATGGCGTGGAGTCGGGCGAGCTGCGCCTGCTCGCGGATGCCCTCGCCGACCAGGCAGGTCTGTGATGGCCACCGACCACGGGGCAGTGCTCAACCTCGACGCGGTCATCGGCGACCTCGAGCGACGGATCATCGTCTGCTGCGGATCCGGTGGCGTCGGCAAGACGACGACCGCAGCGGCACTGGCCGTGCGGGCCGCCGAGCAGGGTCGGCGAGTGGTCGTCCTGACGATCGACCCGGCACGTCGGCTGGCCCAGTCGCTCGGCCTCGAGGAGCTCGACAACACACCTCGCCCCGTCGTCGGCCTCGACACCTCGGCGGGCGGCTCTCTCGACGCGATGATGCTCGACATGAAGCGCACCTTCGACGAGGTCGTCGAGGCCCACGCGACTCCGGACAAGGCGGCGCAGATCCTCGCCAACCCCTTCTACATCGCCGTGTCCAGCTCCTTCGCCGGGACGCAGGAGTACATGGCGATGGAAAAGCTCGGCCAGCTGCGGGGACAGATGGCTGACGGCTCTCGCGACTGGGACCTCATCATCGTCGACACCCCTCCCTCCCGATCCGCGCTGGACTTCCTCGATGCGCCTGCTCGGCTCGGCTCCTTCCTCGACGGGCGCTTCATCCGGCTGCTCACCGCGCCGGCCAAGGTGGGTGGACGCGCATCGCTCAAGGTCTTCAGCGCCGGGGTCTCGATCGCGAGCGGCGTGATGACCAAGCTCCTCGGAGGCGACTTCCTGCGCGATGTCCAGACCTTCGTGGCCGCCATGGACACCATGTTCGGCGGATTCCGCAAGCGCGCCGACGAGACCTACGCACTCCTCTCCCGCCCTGAGACGGCCTTCGTGGTCGTCGCCGCCCCGGAGCGGGACGCGATGCGCGAGGCCGGGTTCTTCATCGAGCGTCTGGCGAGCGACCGCATGCCGTTGGCGGGCGTGCTCGTCAACCGCGTCCACGTCGCCGCCGCCAAGCAGATGGGTGCCGGCCGTGCCGAGGACGCCGCCGATCAGCTGGACGAGCTGGGCGGGCACCACCTCGCGGCCGCCCTGCTCAGGGTGCACGCCGAGGTCGCGGAGACCGCGGCGCGCCATCGGGGCATCGTCACCCGGTTTCGTACTTCGCACCCGGGGGTCCCCCTCGGGACCGTCCCCGCGCATGCGGTCGACATCCACGATCTGGCCGGATTGCGTGAGATCGGCGAGTCACTCGCCGGAGGCTGACCGGCCCTCGCGCCTGCAGGCCGCGCACAGATTGCGCAGTTACCCTGTTTGGCATGTCTGACTCCCGGATGCCGCACCTCTTCCGACTGCTCGGGGCCTTTTTGGCCGTGGCCGTCGGGATCGGACTCGTGGGGGCTGGTATCGCCATCCCTCTCGCTGGCGCGACGGGTGGAGCCGCGAAGTCGACCGCGAGCGGGTTCAACGAGCTCGACGACGAGTTCACCGCCAACCCGCTCGCCCAGCAGTCGAAGATCTACTCCGCTGACGGCAAGCTGCTGGCCACGCCCTACGACGCCAACCGCATCGTCGTCCCGCTGAGCAAGGTCTCGCCGTGGATGCGCAAGGCGCAGATGGCCATCGAGGACAGCCGCTTCTACGAGCACGGTGGCATCGACGTCCGCGGAACCCTGCGCGCCCTCGTCTCCAACGCCTCGAGCGGTCAGACCCAGGGCGGGTCCTCGATCACCCAGCAGTACGTCAAGCTGATGCTTCAGGAAAAGGCCGTCCGCGAGGGTGACAAGGAGGGCGTCGCGGCCGCAACGGAGCAGACCTACAGCCGCAAGCTGCAGGAGCTGAAGTACGCGCTCAACGTCGAGAAGACGCACACCAAGGATCAGATCCTCGCCGGGTACCTGAACCTCGCGCTCTATGGCGACCAGGCCTACGGGGTCGAGGCCGCGGCCAACCACTTCTTCAGCAAGAGCGCCAAGGAGCTGACCATCGGGGAGTCCGCCACCCTCGCGGGTGTGGTCCAGTCCCCCAGCCGCCTCAACATGCGCACCAACCCCGAGGAGGTTCAGGAGCGACGAGACCTCGTCCTCACCCGCATGCAGCAGCTGGGCATGATCACCCCGGAGCAGGCGGACAAGGCCACGTCCGTGGACGTCGAGGACATGCTCAAGATCAAGAAGAACGAGGGCGGCACCTGCTCCAAGGCGGCCGACCCCTACTTCTGCAACTACGTCATCCAGTACCTGCGACAGATGCCTGAGCTGGGCCCTGACCCCGACGCTCGCATGCTCGCGGTCAACACCGGCGGGCTGCGGATCAAGACCACGCTGCGACGCGACTGGCAGAAGGACCTCAAGAACGAGCTCACCGAACGCGTCCCGAGCGGCACCGAGAGGTTCGGCGCCGCCGGCGCCCTCGTCGAGCCCGGCACCGGCAAGGTCCGCGCCATCGCCCAGACCTCCACCTACAAGGTGGGCCTGAAGAAGGCGTCGACGACCTACTCCGAGCAGGCGTGGAGCGTGCCGGCCCAGTACGGCGGCACCAACGGCTTCGCCATCGGATCGACCGCGAAGATGTACGCGCTCGTCGCGGCCCTCGAGAAGGGCAAGCCGCTCACCTCGACGGTCGATGCCCCCTCGGCCGGGGTGAAGAACCCGCACGTCTTCACCAAGGACGAGTTCCAGTCCAAGTGCGGCACGAGCGCACCCTGGCGCGTCTCCAACGACTACCAGGTCGGTGGCCGGATGACCTTGGCCGAGATGACCAAGAAGTCCATCAACACCGCCTTCGCCCAGCTGGCCTCCGACGTCGGGTCGTGCAACATCCCCAAGGTCATGTCGAAGATGGGCCTGACCGACGGCTACGGGTTGCCCTACGGGCTCAGCTACGCCAACGGCCAGAAGGTCAAGGACGACTACGCCATCTCCAACCTGGTCCTCGGCTCGGACTCGACCTCCCCCCTTCAGCTCGCGTCCTCGTACGCCACGCTCGCCGCGGACGGCAAGTACTGCCCGCCCAACCCGATCGAGTCGATCACGACGGCCAACGGCAAGAAGATGAAGATCAAGGCCCCGCCGTGCAAGCAGGTCATCGACAAGGGTGTCGCCAGGGGTGTCACCCAGCTCCTCCTCGGCCCGCTGGAGTCCGGCGGGACCGCCGCAGGCAACGCACTCGACGGTGGCCGTCAGGCTGCCGGCAAGACGGGCACCACCGACAACCACAAGCAGTCCTGGTTTGCCGGCTACACCCCCCAGCTCTCGACCGCGATCTGGGTGGGCTCGCCGATCCGTGAGTACGACATGGACGGGATCACCCTCGGCGGTCGCTACTACTCCCAGGTCTTCGGTGGCACGCTCGCCGCCCCGATCTGGAGCGACATCATGAACGCCGCGTCCGAGGACATGCCGAAGAAGAAATTCACGAAGCCCGGCGACAAGGTCGTCGACGGCGACCTGCGCACGATCCCCAGCGTGGCCGGCATGGGGCCGACGCAGGCCAAGGAAAAGCTCGAGAAGGCCGGCTTCAAGGCCAAGGAGGGCAGCCAGGTCCCCAGCCACGCCCAAGCCGGTGCGGTGGCCTACACCCAGCCCCAGGGCAAGGCCCTCAAGGGCGCGACGGTGACGATGTACATCTCGTCCGGGGTGCCGCCGTACACGCCGCCTCCGCCCCCGCCGGTGACGACGACCCAGGCGCCGCCACCCCCGACATCGTCGAGCTCCAGCGCTTCGTCGACATCGAAGCCGTCCTCGACCTCGAAGCCGACCTCCACGACGACGACGAAGAAGAAGCCGGACAAGCCCAAGACGACGGACAAGCCCAAGAAGCCCGACGATCCCAAGACGACGGACTGAGCATGACGAAGGCGGTGCCCCGAGTGGGGCACCGCCTTCGTCATGTCGCGCGGCGTCAGCCGGCCAAGCGCGCCTTGACCTTGGCCGCGATGGCTCCACCATCCGCACGGCCCGCGGCCTCGGCCTGGGCGGCCTTCATGACCTGTCCCATCTGGCCCATCGAGGTCGCCCCGACCTGCTCGATGGCGCGGTCGACGATGCCAGTCAGCTCGTCGTCACCGAGCTGCTCGGGCAAGTAGCCCTCGAGGACGACGAGCTCGGCCTCCTCCCGCTCGGCCAGCTCGGGACGCCCGGCATCGCGGTAGGCGGTCGCTGACTCCTTGCGCTTCTTGGCCTCCTTGGCCAGCACCTTGAGCGTCTCCTCGTCGTTGAGCTCGCGGGCCGAGGTGCCGGAGACCTCCTCAGTGCTGATCGCCGTCAGCGCCATGCGCAGCGTGGCGACGGTGACCGCCTCACGGGCACGCATCGCGGCATGCAGATCGTCCTGGAGAGTGGTCTTGAGGGTGTCGGTCATGGACCGATTGTCGCAGCGTCCACCCGCTGCGCCCTTCCCTTTGCGAAGATGGTCGCGTGACCCTCCCCCCTTCCGCTCGTCTGCTGGCCGGCGCTGCCCTCGCCGGAGGCACAGCCCTGGCCTGGGGCACGCTCGTCGAGCCGCGCCTGTTCGCCCTTCGTCGCTACACCCTGCCGGTCCTGCGGCCGGGCTCCCTGCCGGTGCGCGTACTGCAGGTGAGCGACATCCACATGGTCCCGGGTCAGCGCCTGAAGACGGACTGGATCCGTGGGCTCGCCGCCCTCGAGCCCGATCTCGTGGTCAACACGGGCGACAACCTGAGCCACCTGCGGGGGGTGCCCGCGGCCATCTCGGCGCTCGACCCACTCTTGGAGCGGCCGGGAGCCTTCGTCATGGGATCCAACGACTACTACGCGCCGACGCCCAAGAACCCTGCCCGGTACCTCACCAAGGGCCATGCCAAGGTCACGGGCGAACGGGTGGATCTGCCGACCGACGAGCTGAGGGCCGCGATGACCTCACGAGGATGGGCCGACCTGGACAATGCGCGCACCACCATCGACATCAGCGGAGCGCGCCTCGACCTCGTCGGTGTGGATGACCCACACATCGAGCGCGACGACTACGCGTCCGTCAGCGCCCCGGCCGACCCGACGGCCACGACCATCGGGATCACTCACGCTCCCTACCAACGGGTCCTCGACGCCATGACCGCTGACGGGGCGAGGCTCGTCATCGCCGGCCACACCCACGGGGGCCAGCTCTGCGTCCCCGGGGTCGGCGCACTCGTCACCAACTGCGACCTCGACCGAGGCAGAGCGAAGGGAGTCTCCCGCTGGTGGCCCGGGGCCGGCCCCAGGGCCACGCAGCCTGCCGACGCGGCCTGGCTCCATGTCTCCGCCGGGCTGGGCGCCTCGCGGTACGCGCCCGTGCGCTTCGCCTGCCGACCGGAGGCCACCCTGATGACACTGGTCTCCGAGGAGGTGGCGCGATGAAGGCCCGCGAAGCCGCGGCACTGGCCGCAGCCGCGATCTTCGCCGGGGGCGCGTCCACGTGGGCGGTGGCCAACGCCGCGCCCGCCGTCGACCTCCCCCCGGCACCGACCCTGTCGAGCACCTCGTCCCCCTCGACCACGAAGACGTCGACGAAGAAGACAACGAAGAAGACAACGACGACGAGCTCGAGCAGCACGACCTCCAGCACCACCAGCGCGACCCCCGAGTCCACCGCCACGACGAGTGAGTGGACGCCGGAGGAGACCACGACGGAGCCGTCATGGACCCCCGAACCGACCACCACCTCGACATGGACCCCCGAGCCGACCATGACCTCGACGTGGACTCCCGAGCCCACCTACTCATGGACGCCGACGCCCCAGGCGCCGTTGCCGGTTGACCCGGAACCCGAGACGACCAGTACCTCAGAGCCGGAAGTGACCACCGGCTCGTCGACCCAGCCGACTGACGCGCCGGGCGCCACGACGACCGACTAGGGTCCGATTGTTGCTCGAGCGGACGACTGGGTTATCCTTCCTTGTCGCTTCCTGATGCAGGGGGCGAACAGCTCGGGGTGTGGCGCAGCTTGGTAGCGCGCTACGTTCGGGACGTAGAGGCCGCAGGTTCAAATCCTGTCACCCCGACCCGCCGAAACCGGCTCTGATCCGCTGAAAATGCGGGTCGGAGCCGGTTTTTGTTTGCCCCTTGGGCACAACTGAGGCACAACGGCACGTCCCGCGGACAGCAAGGACCCCCGCGAGGCGCCAACCTCCGGGGGTCTGACGACAGCAGCTGAGAGGTGCTGACGTGGGATCAAGCGTAGCCGTCAACGCTCCGCCCGTGAAGGGCGTCGAGCTCAGTCAGGCGAGCCGCGTTGTCCCCTCCTGTACTTATCTGTCTCGTCGTGTCCGCGCTCGGGGTGGTGCTGCTGGCTAGCCCGGAATGCTCGACGCGGCGCTGGACAGGGCCTCAGCCGCGACACCAAAACGATTGACGCCCCCGGTGACTGACCTCCAGGTCTGCGAACCGGCGCAGACCGCCCCACGAAGCGCAGTGCACGGCCGTCGCGGGGTATTGCGATCAGCTCGCTCTCGACTCGAGGGCGGGCCGGTCGGCGTGGGCTGGAATCAACGTGAGGTCGGTTCTTTGGGGGGGATTCCCAGAGGTCTGCCCCTGGCCCACCAGGGCCCGTAGGTCTGTCGGTGCCCACCTGCACACTCGGGACATGGAACTCCCCACCGCCATCGCTGTCGTCATCGCCGTGATCTCGCTGCTTCTTAACATCGCGGCCGTGCTGATCTCGAGGTCCCAAGTAGCCGCGGCTAGGAGCCAGACGGAAGTTCAGCGCCAGATCCATCGCGACTCGTCTCAGCCCTACATCTGGGCCGACATCCGACTGAACCCTGACGACGGCGCGACCCTCGACTGGGTCGTCGGCAACTCTGGCCCAACCGTGGCCACCGATGTGACATTCCGCGTCGACCCGCCCTTTGGGGACATTCATCCACTCACCTCCGCGGCCCTCGAACGCATGGCGAAGGGCATGGCGTCGCTCCCGCCAGGGCGAACCAATTGGTGGAGTCTGGGAGCGACATACGACTTGGTGAAGTCGACGGGCCCCCAGCCTCGGACCATCACCATCGACGCGACGGGGCCGTTCGGCCCTCTCCCGACGTTGGAGTACGTCATCGACATGACCGACTTCCGCGAAGTCAATGTCCGCCCCGATGGGAGCCTGCACCTGCTCGCCAAAGCCGTAGACCGTCGACCTTCTGTGAAGGATGTAGCCGCCCTCACAGGGGCACTTCAACGCCTGGCAGAGCAGCGAGCAGAGGATTCGTCGACGGACGAGTGAGCTCAGCGCCTATGCGGGCCAGGTGCGGCCGGCCGGTTGCACGGCGTCGCCACGCAATCGATGGGACGCTTGCCCCACCGACCGACGATGAGGACATCCACCGACATGAACAAGGTGACCAGCGAGGTGGGGGCACGCTCCAGCGTTCGGGCCCTCGTGATCGCGCTGCCACTGCTCGGCATCGCTCTGGGTGCGCTCAACGTCGCAGCCAACTTTGACCTCATCCCAGGCTCATACTGGATGGCCAAGGTCGTCGGACGCGAGTGGGGATGGCTCCTCGCGGGGTTCGCGGCCGCGTGGGGCGGTAAGACGTGGAAGTCGTCGTTCGCTCGGGCTCTGACGTTGCTCGCACCAGCCGTCGTGACGTACGTGGTCCTCGACGCCATCATGATCGCCCGCACCGTCGACGGCATCATCTCTGGTCCTGGCCTGGTCGTCGTCGAAGGCATCTTCTGGGAGGTTGCCGCGATCGTCGCGGCCGCGGGCTTGGCCGCGGTTCGTCGTCTGATCTCCGTGGATGGCCTTGTCGGCATAGCGGCCGCTGCCGCGCTCCCCACGTACATCGCCTACTCCGCTTGGATCGCTCGACGAGATGCTCTACGCATGGGAAACGACGACCCGGCCCTCGTCGATGTGGCAAACGTTCTCCTGCCTACGGCGCTCATCGTGGGTGCCGTCGCCGCCATGGCCCGGGTTCTGACGCAGCAGTCCAGCCAGCGCAAATCGCCAGGAGCCGACGTCTCCATGGACGCGTGACCCCCTGCTTTCCAGGCCCTTACTCCCTTCGTGACTGACATCGGCTGTCGGGCCCACATGGGACCGTACGGGGATGGACAAGATCGTGTGGTGGAACATCAACACCGGAGGCGCCAAGCGACTCACTGACCGCCTCACCGCGGTCTTTGACCGACTCACAACATGCGGGGCCGCTGTCATCGGCCTCAGCGAAGCCGGTCAGGTAGTCCAGCCGGCGATTCGTGAGTTTGCCCGTTCGAATGGCTATACCACCATTGCCAGAGGTGGCCTGAGCGCGCGCAAAGGTGTCTCCCTGCTGGTCCACGACTCTCTCAAGACTTCTGACGTCTCCGTGGGCGACGAACTCCGCTCGGACAACAAGATCGTCGGCCAGTGGGTCGGGATGGTCGTCGAAGGACTGTGTGCAGAACCGGTCCTCGTCGCTTCGGTCTACAACTACTGCCATCACGGGGCGGGGTTGGCGGACTCAGTTGCCGCGGCCGCGCACCGGCTGAGCAACGGCGCTGTCATCGCAGGTGGAGATTGGAACTTTTCGCGCACATGTGACGGCACCCCAGAAGGAGCAGGCTGTGGGACTCCGGCGTTCCAGCGCCTTGAACGAGAACTCGGCTGGGTCAACGTACTGCCCGTTGACCAAGCGGGACTCTCTCGCGAGATGCCGTCCTGGCCCACACACGCAGGCCGCAGCATTCCCCGCCTACCGCGGCAGCTCGATCAGGTCTTTGCCGACGCCGAGACAGCGAGGTGTTTATCAGTCTCCGTGGACGGGAACAACTTCCGCCATCACGGCAAGTACCTGTCCGATCACGCCATCTTGGCCGCCAGCATCATCCCGGATGGCCTCACTCCTTCGCGCGGAGCATCGCCCGGACGATGACAGCCGTCTTGGCCCTTCCCATCGTCGGAGACTGCCTCGTCAGCTGGGCGTCGCGCAGCATCTTGAGCACCACGAGTTCGTCCTGGTCGAGTGGCTCCAGATAGCCGAATGCGGTCACGATCAGGTCGATCTCCGCCATCGACGGGGTGTAGCTCGGCCCCTTGGCGATGCGCTGTTCGCCCTTCCTGATGACGAAGTCGAGATCGATGACCCGATCAGGGTCGGGCCATCGACATGGCGCACATACCCACCGTCCTTGCGGACCAGTTCGCTTCTTCGGCAGCTGGAAGATGCGCTCCCCCACCTTCACGGGCGCCCCGCACAGGCCGCACTCCCCGTCGTACCTGGCCTTGATCCCATACCTCACTACCGGATCCATGCCGACCACTATGCACTACTAGTAGGGCAGACATTCGCGCCCAACTGGCGTGACATCTGCAGGTGCCCACTCGCCGCGAAAGTGCCGACCCCGAGCGTCAGGCGCGCTGGGCGTCTATGCGCCTGCGCGTCGGCGGGAATGTGCGTCGCCTGCGCGTCGAGTCAGGCCTGACCCAAGAAGCTCTTGCCCTGGAAAGCGGCCTCAGCCGCAATCACCTGATCGAGCTGGAACATGGTCGGCGCGGCGTCCTCTTCGAGCGCTTGGACGACCTCGCGCTAACACTCGACGTGCCCGTCACTGCCCTCCTCGACTAGCGCCGCCGCAGGTCGCGGCGCTTGGCCCGACGGTGGATCGGGCCGCTGAGTTCCTCTACCGACGCCAACAGCTGGGCCAAGTCCCGGTCGTACACCCGACCATCGTCGACGCGTTTCGCCTGCCTCCGGAGCATCGACGACCAATCCTCCACTGAGCGCGGACCGGCCTCGACCTCCTACACGACCTCGATCGGACGGTCGACGATGCGCACCTCCGCGTCACCGGCCTTGACTGCCCGACGTGCCGCCCACGCCCGAGTGCGGCAACTTTGGGAGCACCATTTGGGCGTTCGTCCCCGCAAAGCACCGACACTCAGTCCGAGCGCTACTACCGCCGCACTCAGC
>JAKDKQ010000142.1 GCA_030453295.1 Janibacter sp. | reverse complement strand
TGGCCCGGAGCTCGGCGAAGAGGTCGACGAACTCCCCCTTGCGCGCGCGGACCACAGGTGCGAGGACCTGGAAGCGGGTGCGCTCGGGCAGCTCGAGCAGCCGGTCGACGATCTGCTGCGGGCTCTGCCGGGTGATGGGCTCACCGCAGACCGGGCAGTGCGGTCGACCGACCCGCGCGAAGAGCAGACGCAGGTAGTCGTGGACCTCGGTGATCGTGCCGACCGTGGAGCGCGGGTTGCGGTTGGTCGACTTCTGGTCGATGGAGACGGCCGGGGACAGCCCCTCGATGAAGTCCACGTCCGGCTTGTCCATCTGGCCAAGGAACTGACGCGCGTATGCCGACAACGACTCGACATAGCGGCGCTGACCCTCGGCGAAGATGGTGTCGAAGGCAAGGGAGGACTTGCCCGAGCCCGACAGGCCGGTGAAGACCACGAGCGAGTCTCGGGGGATGTCGATGTGGATGTTCTTGAGATTGTGCTCGCGGGCACCCTGGACGACGATCCGGTCGTGCAGGCGGGAGCCGGAGGCCTTGGCAACAGTCACGCCCTCCACCTTAGGTGCCGCCACCGACAGCCCACTCCACCCTCCGCACAGCGCCGCCCCTCACGGCCTAGCCTGTGACGATGAGCACCCCGATCGAGGACTACGCAGCCATCGGCGACACCGAGACCGCGGCCCTGGTGTCGATGAAGGGGTCGGTGGACTGGCTGTGCCTGCCGCGCTTCGACTCCTCGTCGAGCTTCACCGCGCTGCTGGGCACCCCCGAGCACGGCAGGTGGCTCATCGGGCCGGCCGACGACGCCGAGACGACCCGTTCCTACCGTGGCGACTCCTTCATCCTCGAGACGATCCACCGGACGGCCACGGGCGCGGTCAAGGTCATCGACCTCATGCCGCTCGGCGATGGCCGGGCCGACCTCGTACGCGTCGTCGAGGGCCTCGAGGGTGAGGTCGAGATGCGCCACGAGTGGGTCGTGCGCTTCGGTTACGGCCGCATCCGTCCCTGGGTGGCGCACTCCCCCGGTCACGAGCGGGACTCCGAGGTGATCACGGCCATCGCCGGCAACGACATGCTCGTGCTGCGTGGCTCCCGCCTGCCCGAGCCCGACGGCGGCCACCACCGCGACCAGTGGACGGTCCGGGCCGGCGAGCACTACAACTTCTCGACGACCTGGGTGGCGTCGTACAAGCCCATCCCGCCGCCTCTGGACATCCACTCGCGCATCGAGGCGACCCACGACCGCTCCTCGCAGTGGGCCGCGCGCTGCACCTACGAGGGTCCGTACCGCGCCGAGGTGGTGCGCTCGCTGCTCACCCTGCGTCTGCTGACCGACACCCGACGGGGTGGCATCGTCGCCGCCGCCACGACGAGTCTGCCGGAGGACTTCGGTGGCAGCCGCAACTGGGACTACCGCTACTGCTGGCTGCGAGACGCCTCGCTCACCCTCGAGTCGCTGCTGAAGTCGGGCTATGTCGGCGCGACCAAGCTCTGGCGCGACTGGCTGGTGCGTGCCGTCGCAGGCGACCCCGAGGACATGCAGATCATGTACGCGGTCGACGGGGGTCGTGAGCTGCCCGAGCGCGAGCTGGATCATCTGCCCGGCTACGCCGACAGCCGCCCGGTGCGGATCGGCAACGGCGCCGTCGACCAGAAGCAGACCGATGTCCTCGGGGAGGTCATGATCGCCCTCGAGGACGCCCGGGCCCAGGGCCTGCAGGAGTCACCGCAGTCATGGGCCGTCCAGCGCGCTCTCGTGAACAACCTCGCGGAACACTGGGACCAGGCCGACAACGGACTGTGGGAGATCCGCGGCCCGCTGCGCCACTTCACGCACTCACGGGTGATGGTGTGGGCGGCCTTCGACCGCGCGATCCGCGCGGTCGAGCTCCACGGATACCACGGGGAGGTCGAGCGCTGGCGCGACCTGCGCGAGCGGGTGCGCGCCGATGTCCTGGAGAAGGGCTGGAACGAGTCCAAGCAGTCCTTCACCCAGCACTACGACACGGACGAGGTCGATGCTTCGCTCCTCCTGATCCCGATGGTCGGTTTCCTGCCGCCCGACGACCCGCGCGTGCTGTCGACGGTGGCGGCGGTCGAGCGCGACCTGATGCGTGACGGGTTCTTGCTGCGCTACCGCACCGAGAGCGGGGTCGACGGCCTCGCGGGCGATGAGCACCCCTTCCTCGCCTGCTCGTGGTGGCTGGTGAGCGCCTATGCCCTCACCGGCCAGCTCGACAAGGGCCACGAGCTCATGCGACGCCTGTGCGGTCTGCTCAACGACGTCGGCCTCGTCGCCGAGGAGTACGACGTCGGTGGACAGCGCCAGGCCGGCAACTTCCCCCAAGCCTTCAGTCACCTCACCCTCATCGGTGCCGCCTATGCCCTCCGCGACGCCGAGGCCGCCCAGGAGCGCGGTCACGAGCCCGAGGCCGACAACACCGCGACCCCGATCCATCCCGTCGAAGGAGATCCCTCATGACCACCACCTACGACCCCGACGTCTCCCCCGGCGGGCCGTGGTCCACCCGCGAGCTGGCCGGGCTGACCATCCGCAAGATGTCCGTGTCCGAGATGCACAACAACGTCTACCTGCTCACCTGCCGCACGAGCGGGGAGCAGCTGCTCATCGACGCGGCCGACGACGCCGCCAGGATCCGCGATCTCGTCACGGCCGGCGGCGCCGGCCTGGACCACCTCGTGACGACCCACCAGCACTGGGACCACGTGCGAGCGCTCGTCGACGTCACCAAGGAGCTGGCTCCCGAGACCCACGCGGGTGAGGACGACGCGTCGTCCCTGCCCCAGCTGCCGGACCACCGGCTGCGCCACGGTGACCGGATCACCTTCGGCGACGTGGCGCTCGACGTCGTGCACCTGCGCGGCCACACCCCCGGGTCGGTGGCGCTGGCCTACGACGACCCTGAGGGTCACGTCCACCTCTTCAGCGGCGACAGCCTCTTCCCCGGTGGTGTCGGCAACACCACGATGCCCGGCCAGAGCTTCGCCGCGCTCTACGCCGACGTCACCCAACGGGTCTTCGACGTATACGACGACGACACCTGGGTCTACCCGGGTCACGGGTCCGACACGACACTGGGCGCGGAGCGTCCCCACCTCGACGCATGGCGTGAACGCGGCTGGTGACCTGGGTGAGATCACGTGGCGAAGGGGGTTGACGCCGTGACGTCAACCCGTCACAGTGATCGCTGACGCAGGCACTACCGACCAGTAACTCGATGCCGTGTTCCCTGTGGCCCCCGCGTGACCACTTCGACCGCAAGGACGCCGCCACCCATGAACGACTCCGCACTCATCACCATCGGGCTCCCGATCGCGCTCGCGATCATCATGTTCGGCCTCGGGCTGAGCCTCACGGTCGGAGACTTCCGTCGGATCGCTCGTTCGCCCAAGGCCGTTGTGGTCGCGCTCGTCCTGCAGGTCCTCGTGCTGCCCCTCGTGGCCTTCGGTCTGGTCATCGCCTTCGACGTCGATCCGTTGCTGGCGGTCGGTGTGATGCTGCTGGCAGCCTCCCCGGGTGGGACCACTGCCAACCTCTTCAGCCACCTCTTCCGAGGCGATGTGGCCCTCAACATCACGCTCACGGCCATCAACTCCGTGATGGCAGCGGTGAGCATCCCGGTGATCACCAACCTCGCGATCACCTACTTCGACGCCGACGGTGAGCTCGGACTGCAGTTCGGCAAGGTCCTTCAGGTCGTAGCCATCGTCCTCATCCCCGTGGCGCTGGGCATGGCCGTCCGTCGGGGCTCGCCCGCCTTCGCGATGCGCGCCGACAAGCCCGTGCGCATCTTCTCCATCACCGTGCTCGTCATCGTGGCCGTCGGGGCCCTGGTCGGCGAGCGGGCCAACCTCGGCACGTACCTCGAGCAGGTCGGACTGGTGACGGCGCTCTTCTGCCTTGCGAGCCTGACGCTTGGCTACGTCGGCGCCCGCGTCATGCGACTGGACGCCTCTCAGGCCATCGCCACCGCGATGGAGGTCGGCATCCACAACACGACGATCGCCCTGACCATCGCCCTCAGCGTGCTGGGCAGCACCGAGGTTGCGATCGCGGCCGCCATCTACTCCATCTTCATGTACATCTTCGCGCCCGCCTTCGGCTTCGCCATCAGCCGCGGCACCCGTGCCGCGGCGAGTAGCCCGGCGCAACGGGTGGACTGACCGGCCCCAGCGGCTCGTCAGTGGGTGGAGGCGACGGTTGCACCGAAGCCGATCATCGCCACGCCCATGGTGGCCTCGATCCGGCGCCGGGCTCGCGGGGCGGTCAGCGCCCCCCGAGCCCGGTCGGCGAGCAGGACGATGCCGGTGAGCCACACCGAGCCGATGGCCACGAGACTGAGCGCATAGAGCGCCAGGACCGGCAGTCCGGCCCCTCCCCCGACGAACTGGGGGAGGACGGCCAGGTTGAAGGCCAGCACCTTGGGGTTGGTGATGTTGCACAGGAAGCCCTGAGCGAGGGTTCGGCGACGGCCTCCGCGCGCCGCGGATCGACCAGTCGCCCCCTCCTCGGGCGTGCTGCTGAACTCGCCCTTCCACGCAGATCGCAGTGCCTGCGCGCCGAGGAAGAGCAGGTAGGCCGCGCCCACCCACTTGACGGTCAGGAAGAGTGGTTCGCTCGCGACGATGATCGCGCCGAGGCCCCCGGCCGCCAGCAGTCCTTGGACGGCCCCCGCAGCACTGACCCCTGCCATGGTGAGCAGCCCCTCGGAGCGGCCACGCACGAGTGACGCCCGCAGGGTGAGCGCGGTGTCCGGCCCCGGCGCAATCGTGATGACGAGCACCAGCGCGAGGAAGGAGAGGTAGGTCGTCATGAGACCGAACACTAGGGTGAGGCCGTGAGTCGTGTCGATGCCATCCCAGCACCCGTCCTGGTGCTGGGGGGCGTGCTCTCCGTCCAGTTCGGTGGAGCTCTGGCCGCGACGCTCGTCCCCCAGATCGGCGCGGCCGGATCGGTCATCCTTCGGCTGGGCATCGCCACCCTCGTGCTCCTCGCGATCGCCCGACCTCGGTGGCGTGGGCACAGCCGTCGTGATCTGGGGACCATCGTCTGCTTCGGGATCGCGATGGGCCTGATGAACTTCGCGTTCTACGCCTCGCTCGGCCACCTGCCGATCGGGGTGGCCGTGACCATCGAGTTCGTCGGACCGTTGACGCTCGCGGCCGTCCTCTCCCGCCGCCCCCGCGACCTGCTCGCCGTCGCCACCGCCGCTATCGGCGTCGTGCTGATCTCACGTGCCCTGAGCCTGCCCGTCGACCAGCTCGAGACCACCGGCATCCTGCTGGCCCTCGCGGCCGGAGCCTGCTGGGCCGCGTACATCGTCTTCTCCGGCCGCACCGGCGCGGCCTTCCCCCAGCTCGAGGGCCTGGCCCTGGCCATGGTCGTTGCGACGCTGGTCGTCCTGCCCTTCGGTCTGTGGGATGTCGCGCGGCACGGCACCGCTGCCTGGGACGGGGAGGTCTTGCTCAAAGGTGTGGGCATCGCCGTGCTCTCCTCGGTCCTGCCGTACTCGCTCGAGCTCTTCGCCCTGCGGCGTCTGGCTCCCGCCGTCTTCGGCATCCTGCTGAGCCTCGAGCCGGCCGTCGCCGCCCTGGCCGGCCTCATCGTCCTCGGTCAGCGGCTCTCCGGTGTGCAGCTCTTCGGGATGGCCCTCGTCGTCGTCGCCAGTGTCCTCGTCCTTGGGCTGGGCGCGAGGAAACCGCAGGCGGAGCCACCGGTGTGACGCCCTGAGGACGACGGCTACCTGACGACGACGAAGGGAGGGGCGCTCACCCGCACCGTGAGCGCCCCGCCCATGGTGCCGCTGGGACTCAGGGGCCCCCGCG
>JAKDKQ010000008.1 GCA_030453295.1 Janibacter sp. | reverse complement strand
ATCGACCACGGGATGCCGCCCAGGTCGGCTGATCGGGTCAACCACGGCAGGGGCAGCTGCGGTGCCGCGATCCCGTTGTCCTCCACGACGATGGAGCGCAGGTCGCGCTCGATGGAGTCCGGGACGCGGGCCAGAGGGTCGCTGGGGGTGAATCCTTGCTCCGGCTCCAGGGCACGCGATCGCATCTGACCCAGGCCACCTTCGAAGTCCTCGACGACGGCGACGCGCAGTGGCTGTGGCGTCGGGTCGTCGGTCGTGTAGCGCAGGACGGGGACCTGGCTGGGGGACTCGAGACTGCGCTTGAGGTCGAGCTCGGTGGACAGGCGCATCCCGGCCGCGCCGGCACCACCGCCACCACCTCGACCGAGCCCGTCGAGCACGTAGCGGGTCGGCAGGTGCGGGACGAAGGTCGCCACCGCGACGGCCGCCACGAGCGCGAAGGCTCCCACGCGCGCGGCCTGCCAGCGGTGCGACCGCGAGGCGATCCCGTCGCCGTCGCCACTCGACATCAGCGGGATGGACGTCGCCCACCCCTGCAGATCGAGGTCGGACTGGTGGGCGACCATGGCCAGCCACAGCGCGCAGCCGACGACGAACCACAGTCCGTGGAGGGAGCCTCCTGAGTTGGCCGCAGAGATGAGGAAGAGGGACAGCAGAGGCAGTCCGGCCACCGCTGGTGTGGCGGCCGTCGCGCTCGACAGATCGACCGCCAGGGCCACGACGACGACGATGATGACGAGGGCGACGACGATGCCCGGCTTGGCCGGCGCCGGGGCCGCATAGGTGGTGATCGTCGTCCTGGCCTCCTCGAGGTGCTCGACGAGTGCCGTCGCGGTCCGTGCCGTGGGCAGCACGAGCAGTCGGGTGGTCTCGCCCAGCTGGGTCACGAGGACGTAGAGCGCTGCCACGAGGGCCTGCCACAGGATGATCACCCCGGCACGCGCGGTGAGAGCCCGCAGCACCATGCCCGAGACGGCCACGGTCACCACGCCGGCGACGGCCGGGGCGAGCCAGGGGGACTCGTCGAAGAGGCTACGCATCGGGAGCATCACGACGATGGTCGCCGCGGCGGCGAGCAGCCCGGCGACGATCTTGGGCTCATGTCTCATCGTCTGGCTCCCAGCCCCAGGCTGACTCGGTCCCAGACCTGCGCCAGGTGGTCACCGGGGTGCACGACCTCCGCCTGCCACCCGCCGATCATCAGCCGGTGTGCCGTGGCATCGGCTGGACCTGACCCCACGCGCTGATCGGTGAAACCGCCCCGGTCGATGACCATGGCGATCCCGTGGCGGGCGCTGGCCGTGCACATCGTCGTGATCTCGTCCTCGAGGGTGCCGAGCATCCCGACGACGAGGCCACCACCGTGCTGGGTGAAGTCCTCGAGGGCCTCCACCAGGCCGCGGGGCGAGGTGGTCTCGCTCGGCTGCACGGCAGCCAGCCGGTCGAGCGCATGGTCGAGGCTCTCGACGGGCAGCACGACCCCCGCCTCGTTGGAGGCGAAAGACAGGTGGACGTCGAAGCGCTCGCCGAGGAGCAGGGTGACGACCGACGCCACGGCCGTCACCGACCACTCGAAGGACCCGCCGTCGCCCGTGCCTGCGTGCACCGACTGACGGTCGTCGAGCAGGACCAGGGCGCGGCGTCGCGTGGGCTGCTCGTCCTGGCGCACCATCGTCTCGCCGGTGCGCGCCGTCGAGCGCCAGTGGATGCGGCGCAGGTCGTCCCCGATGCGGTACTCCCGCACCCCCACGTCGTCCTCGCCATGGAGAGCGACCCGGGGGGAGCGGGAGGTCTCCCCGCCACCGCTGGCGGGGACCCCCCGCACCGGGGTCAGTGGCAGGACCCGGGGCAGGACGACCAACGAGGACTCGCCGGGTAGGTCCACGGCCCGCGTGGCCAGGCCGAAGGGGTCGTTGACGCGCACCGTCAGCGGGCCGATGCGATGGCGTCCGCGCACGTGGGCCCGCACCCGGTAGGACATGCGGCGGGTCTCGCCCCGCTCCAGGCGCGGCACCAGCAGGTGCGGTCGGTCGCCCAGGGCATAGGCCAGTCCCTCCTCGCCCCGCAGGAGGGGGGTCGGCAGGCGACTGACGTTGTGCACGTGCACGGTGACATCGGCCGGGGCGTCGATGCTGACCCGGGCGGGCGCGACGCCCCGTGAGACCTCCAGCTCGAGGTCACGCCGGGCGAGGAACATCGCGAGGACCGGCAGCAGGAGGAGCAGGACGCCGATCTTGGTGAGGTCGTGCAGGCCGAGGACGAGCCCCGCGAGGGTGACGAGTGCGCCGACGCCGAGGAAGAGTCGCCCTCGCGCCGTCACCGGGTCCTCCTCATCTGGCAGCCGGGACCCGCGTGCGGTGCACGAGCTCGGTCACGATGTCGAGTGGCTCGCGGCGGGCCAGCTGGGCCTCGCTGCTGAGGAGCAGACGGTGGGCGAGCACGACAGGGGCGATGGCCTGGATGTCGTCGGGGAGCACGTGGTCGCGTCCGTCGAGGGCGGCGCGTGAGCGGCCGGCCCGCAGCAGGTGCAGGGTCGCCCGGGGGGAGGCCCCGAGCCGGATGAGCGAGCTGGTGCGGGTGGCCGCGGCGATGTCGACGATGTACTGGCGCACGGCCGCCGAGGCGTGGACCGTGCGCACCGCACGGATGAGCCGGCTGATGCCCTCGGCGTCGGTGACCGGGCGCAGCTGGTCGAGCGGGGAGGCCGCGCCGTGGTGGTCGAGCATCGCGACCTCGGCTGCGGCGGTGGGGTAGCCCATCGACAGGCGGGCCATGAAGCGGTCGCGCTGGGCCTCGGGCAGCGGGTAGGTGCCCTCCATCTCCACGGGGTTCTGCGTCGCCATGATGATGAAGGGGTGCGGCAGCTGGTAGGTGTGGCCGTCGACCGTCACCTGCGCCTCCTCCATGCACTCCAGGAGCGCCGACTGCGCCTTGGGTGAGGCGCGGTTGATCTCGTCACCGACCACGACATTGGCGAAGACCGCCCCGGGACGGAACTCGAACTCGCGCTCCTCCTGGTTGTAGATGCTCACGCCGGTGATGTCGCTCGGCAGCAGGTCGGGCGTGAACTGCACGCGGCGCACGGATGCGTCGATGCTGCGCGCGAGCGTCTTGGCGAGCATCGTCTTGCCCACGCCCGGGACGTCCTCGATGAGCAGGTGCCCCTCGGCCAGGAGCGCGGTGATCGCGGTCCGTACGACATCGGGCTTGCCCTCGATCACGGCATTCATGGCGTCGGCGAGGGCCCCGCCGACGCTCACGACGTGCTCGAGGTCCGTGCTCGGTGCCTGCGCTGAAGGGGCGCTCTCCCTGCTGAGGGTCACCAGTCTCCGTTCCGGACGACCGTGCCGCCCCACTTCGCTCCGCTGTGCCCCCGACCCTACGGGCGCGTCGCCCCGGGCTGGGGACTACGGGCCGACACGCCTGCTCCGGCGCCGTCCGGGAAAGGGGGAAGGGGCCCCCTTCGGTCATTGTGCGGTGATTCTGCTCCACTTTGCACCATCCCTGATTTATCAGGGAAAACTCAGCAAGATTTTGCGGTTATGGGGCGCTTGTGGGTGTGCTTCAGGCTCTTAGTGGAGTAAAGTGGTGCAACAAGGAAGCGCATGGAGCCATTCGGGTCGACACGAAGGGGGGTGGCCGCGATGTTCCTCGGGACCCACACCCCGAAGCTGGACGACAAGGGCCGCCTCTTCCTGCCGGCGAAGTTCCGCGACAAGCTCGCCGGCGGCCTGGTCATGACCCGCGGCCAGGAGCGCTGCCTCTACGTCTTCCCGATGGACGAGTTCGTCAAGGTCACGCAGAAGTTCCAGGGGGCCCCCACCTCCAGCAAGGCCGCGCGTGACTACATGCGCGTCTTCCTCTCCGGAGCCAGCGACGAGATCCCCGACAAGCAGGGGCGGGTCACCGTGCCTGCCGCGCTGCGCCAGTACGCCGGCCTCGACCGTGACTGCACGGTCATCGGCACCGGCTCGCGCGTCGAGGTCTGGGACACCGCCGCGTGGAACGACTACCTCGCCAGCACCGAGCAGGCCTTCGCCGACCAGTCCGAGGAGGTGATCCCCGGACTCATGTGAGGCAGCTGCCATCCGGCCTCCAGCCGTGACGGCGCCGACCCGACTTCCCCCGGGCCGGATCGTCCCGGATGGGGACCAGGTGGCAGCTGCAGGACTGACCGGAGATAACCACCACGCACCACCACTACTCACCACCACCACCGAGCCGAGACGAAGGGAGTGCCCGTGGACGACGCAGACGCCCGACCCGACGAGGGTCGCGACGCCGCCTCCCGGCACGTCCCCGTCATGCTCACCGAGGTCCTCGACCTGCTCGCGCCCGCGCTCTCCACGCCGGGCGCGATCCATGTCGACGGCACCCTCGGCATGGGCGGCCACGCCGAGGCCGTCCTCGAGGCCGACCCGCAGGTGCACCTCGTCGGCATCGACCGCGACCCGCAGGCGCTGCGCCTCGCGGGGGAGCGGCTCGCCCGATTCGGCGAGCGGGTGACGCTCGTGCACGCGGTCAACGACGAGATCGGCTCGGTGCTCGACGACCTCGGCATCGAGACCGTGACCTCCGCCTTCTTCGACCTCGGGGTCTCCTCGCTGCAGCTCGACGAGACCGAGCGCGGCTTCGCCTACGCCCACGACGCACCGCTGGACATGCGGATGGACCCGACGACCGGGATGACCGCCGCCGAGGTGCTCAACACCTACGACGGCCGCGAGCTCGCCCGGATCCTGTCCCAGTACGGCGAGGAGCGGTTCGCGCAGAAGATCGCCCGCGCGATCGTCCGCGAGCGGGAGGAGACTCCCTTCGACCGGTCGGGTCGGCTCGTGGAGCTGCTGCGCGCGACCATCCCGATGGCCTCCCAGCGCGGCGGTGGCCACCCGGCCAAGCGGACCTTCCAGGCCCTGCGCATCGAGGTCAACCAGGAGCTCGCCGGCTGGGCCCGGGCGATCCCCGTGGCCCTGGACCGGATCGCCGTCGGAGGTCGCATCGCGGTGCTGTCCTTCCACTCCCTCGAGGACCGGATCACCAAGCGCGCCCTCGCCGCCGGTGCCGCATCCACCTCCCCGGTCGACCTGCCGGTCGAGCTGCCCGAGCACGCGCCGCGGCTGCGCCTGCTCAGCCGCAAGGCACTGACCCCCAGCGCGGCAGAGCTCGCGACCAACCCCCGCTCCGCCTCGGTCCACCTGCGTGGGGCCGAGCGCATCCGTCCACCCCGTCGCACGAGAGGCGCCTGACAGATGAGCCAGTCGACCGTCGCCACCACCGTCGCGCGTCGCGCGCCCGCCAGCCGGCAGCGCGCCTCGTTGCAGGTGGTCACCCCCACCGACCGCGCCGGATCGGTGTGGTTCCCCGTCATCTGCGTGGCCCTGCTCCTCGCCGGTCTCGCCGCCGTCCTCGGGTTCAACACCTCGATGGCGCAGGACTCCTTCAAGGTCTCGGCGCTCGAGTCGCGCTCGGCGAGCCTCGCCGACACCGAGGACGCGCTCGCCCAGTCGATCAACTCCAAGGCCGCCCCCCAGCGTCTGGCCGTTCGCGCCGACGAGCTCGGGATGGTGCCGGCGAGCAGCGCCGCCTTCATCGACCTCGACAAGGACACGGTCCTCGGCGTGGCGGAGGTGGCCAAGGCGCCGGACGGATTTAACGTGGGAGGCGCCGCGACGAGCACCGCGTCCGAGCGCAGCACCTCGACCAAGGCCGACAAGTCCAAGGCGGACAAGACCAAGAAGGCCGATACGACGGAGAAGTCCAAGGCCGACAAGACCAAGGCTGAGAAGTCCACGACGGACAAGACCAAGGCCGACAAGAGCCCGACCACGAACTGATCTCCACCGACCACCTGCCAGCCGACCACGAAAGGGCCGCACGTTGAGCCAGCGCCGACCCGAGCGTCCCCGGGGCCCCGGCCGCCCCGCGGGTGGCCAGCGGCCGGTCAAGAAGTCAGCGGCGAAGCGGCCCACCGCGAAGAAGGCGGCACCGGCCAAGCGGGCTGTGCCCCCCACCAAGCGGGCAGTGCCCCCCGCCCAGCGGGCCGCCTCGGCCAAGAAGGCCGCACCCGCGCGTCGGCCCGCGGCTCGCCCCGGCTCGCGTCCACCGGCCCGTCGTCCCGCGAGCCGCCCGAGCTCCGTCGGCAACCCCCGCGCCCGCATGCGCGGGATGATGGTCGTCACGCTGATCGTGCTGAGCCTCTTCGCGGCGCAGCTCGTGCGCATCCAGGGCTTCGACTCCCAGGCCGTGGCGGCCGACGCCCTGGCCCAGCGCACCCAGACCGAGGCGATCCCGGCGCACCGCGGCACGATCTACGACGCCAACGACACCGTGCTGGCCCAGAGCCAGGAGCGACGCACCGTCGTCATCGACCAGACGGCGGTGCCAGAGTACGAGAAGAAGGTCGCCGGGACCCGCACCAAGGTCGGGGTCGAGGGCGCGGCCAAGGACCTGGCCGAGGTCCTCGGCGAGTCGGCCCGCGAGCTGGAGCCGAAGCTCACCGGGACCCAGCGCTACCGCATCGTCGCCAAGAACATCTCGCCGCTCACCTGGCGCCGGATCAACGCCCTCGGCATCCCCGGCGTCTACTCCGAGCGCAGCTCGCAGCGCACCTACCCGCAGTCGACGACCGTGGCCTCCCTCGTGGGCTTCGTCCAGCCCCAGGACCAGACCGCCGGCGGCGGTCTGGAGCTGCAGTTCGACGACACCCTCAAGGGCACGCCGGGCAAGGCCACCTACGAGATCGCCCAGGACGGCTCGCGGCTGCCCAACGCCTCCGGCGACGTCAGCTCGGCGACCGCCGGCAAGGACATGCGCCTGACGATCGACAACGACATCCAGTGGTACGCACAAAATGCCCTGGCCAACCAGGTCACCAAGACGCAGGCACTGTCCGGCACGATCGTCGTGCAGCGGGTCGACACGGGTGAGCTCGTGGCCCTCGCGTCCTACCCGACCTTCGACCCCAACAACCTCGGCGACGGCAAGGGCGTCTACTCCAACCTCGCCTTCAGCGACGTCTTCGAGCCCGGCTCGACGTCGAAGATCATGACGGTCGCGGCAGGCCTCGAGGAGGGAAACATCACCCCACGCACGCCGATGATCCTCCCGGACTCCATGGAGCGCGGCAACCGGGTCCTGAAGGACTCGCACCCCCACCCCGACCAGTACCGCACCGTCGCCGGCGCCCTCGCCGAGTCGAGCAACACCGGGGCGATGCTCATCGGCGAGACGATGACTCCCAAGACCATGGAGGAGTACCTGCGCCGCTTCGGGCTCGGGAGCACCAGCGGCTCCGGGTTCCCCGGTGAGTCCGCCGGGTTGCTGCCCAGGTCCGAGACGTGGAGCGGCTCCCAGCGCGCGACCATCACCTACGGGCAGGGCGTCTCGACGACGGCGGTGCAGGTGACCAATGTCTTCCAGGCGATCGCCAACGGCGGGGTCCGGATCAGCCCGACCTTCGTCAAGGAGGTCGGCGACGGGCAGGGCGGCTGGGACCCTGCCCCGGCCGGTACGCGTACCCAGGCCGTCTCCAAGAAGTCCGCCGACCAGGTCGCCCGCATGCTCGAGGGCGTCGTGTCCGACGAGGGGACCGCCCCCGAGGCGAAGATCGAGGGCTACCGCGTCGCGGGCAAGACCGGCACGGCCGACCGCTACGACCCCAAGGCCGGTGGCTACTCCGGCAAGACGGCCAGCTTCATCGGCTTCGCCCCGGCGGACGACCCGCAGCTGGTCGTCTCGGTGATCCTGCAGCGTCCGATCAAGGGCTACTACGGCGGCACCGTCGCGGCGCCGGTCTTCAAGGACGTCATGACCTACGCCCTGCAGAAGGAGAAGGTCCCGCCGACGCCGCAGGACGAGAAGGCTCCCAAGGTCAAGACCAAGCTGCCGGGGCGTCCCGCTGCCGACACCCCTGGTCTGCTCTTGGACCGTGGTTCTCCGAGCGCCGGGTAGGCTCGGCCGCCGTGTCTTTCCCTCGCCCCGAGCGGGCCCTCCCGCTGACCCTGCGCACCGTCACCGACCTCGTCGGCGCCGGTGCCCGGCTGACCCACGGTGACCCCGAGACCGTCGTCACCGGCGTCTCGCTCGACACCGCCACCCTGCGCCCGGGCGACCTGTGGGCGGCCCTTCCGGGTGCGCGCGCCCACGGCGCAGACTTCGCGGACCTGGCCCTCGAGGCCGGTGCGGTGGCCGTGCTGACCGACGCCGACGGGGTCTCCCGGCTCACGGCGAAGGGGGTCGAGCTGCCCGTCGTCGAGTGCGAGACCCCGCGCGAGGTCCTCGGCCGGGTGGCCGCGGCCCTCTACGACAGCGGCGACCAACGGCCCACGATGTTTGGCATCACCGGGACCAACGGCAAGACGACGACCGCCTACCTCATGGTCTCGGCGCTCGAGGCGCTGGGCCACACGACAGGGCTCATCGGCACGATCGAGACGCGCATCGGCGACGAGCGGATCCGCTCGGTGCGCACGACCCCGGAGACGACCGACCTGCACGCGCTGCTGGCCACCATGGGGGAGCGGGGCATCGACGACTGCGTCATGGAGGTCTCCAGCCACGCGCTGAGCCTCCACCGGGTCGACGAGGTCGTCTACGACGTGGCCCTCTTCGCCAACCTCAGCCAGGACCACCTCGACTTCCACGGCACCATGGAGGACTACTTCCTGGCCAAGGCCAGCCTCTTCACGCCCGAGCGCTCCCGCCGCGCCGTCGTCTGCGTCGACGACGAGTGGGGGCAGCGGTTGGCGCAGGAGGCCACGGTGCCGGTCACCACGGTCACCTCCCGGCTGGACGTCGAGGCCGACTGGATCATCGGCGGCGACCCCCGCGAGGCCCAGCTGAGCCTGACGGGCGCCGACCACGTCCTCCACCTCGAGTCGGCCCTCCCGGGCGACTTCAACCGGGTCAACACCGCGATGGCCGCCGTCGCCCTCGTCGAGGCAGGGATCTCGCCGGAGCAGGTCGCCGAGGCCGTCCTCGCCCGCCCCCAGGTCCCCGGCCGGATGGAGGTCGTGCTCCCGAGCGACCCCGACCGCGAGGACCTGCCGCGAGCGATCGTCGACTTCGCCCACACCCCCGACGCGGTGGGTGCCGCGCTGGCCGCGCTGCGTCCGCAGACCAACGGCGTGCTCGTCGTCGTCCTCGGTGCCGGCGGCAGCCGCGACCCCGGCAAGCGACCGGGCATGGGTGCCTCGGCCGCGGCCCACGCCGATGTCGTCATCGTCACCGACGACAACCCGCGCGAGGAGGACCCCGCTGCCATCCGTGACGCCGTCGCGGAGGGCGTGTGGCCCCGGTCCCGCGCGAGGCTCGAGGTCATCGAGGGCCGGGTGAGCGCCATCGAGCGCGCGGTCGAGATCGCCCACGAGTCCGGCCCCGGCGCGACCGTCGCGGTCCTGGGCAAGGGCCACGAGCAAGGACAAGAGGTCCGCGGGCAGATCCGCGACCACGACGACCGGGCGGTCCTGCGGGCCGCCCTCGACCGCCGGAGCATCAGCGGATGATCCCCATGACCTTGGGCAGCCTGGCCGCCATCACCGGCGGGCGCCTCCACGGCTGCAGCCCGGCGGAGGCAGCGGCGATCACCATCGACGGCCCCGTCGTCACCGACTCGCGTGAGGCCGGCCCCGGCAGCCTCTACGTCGCCCGGATCGGCGAGAGCGCCGACGGGCACGACTTCGTCCCCGGCGCGGCGCAGCTGGGAGCCGTCGCGGCCCTCACCACCCGCCCCGTCGACGCCCTGCCGTGCGTGGTCGTCGACGACGAGCAGGTCGGCTTCGTCGCCCTCGCCCGGCACCTCGTCGACTCGCGCCCCGACCTGACGGTCATCGGCATCACCGGGTCCTCGGGCAAGACGAGCACCAAGGACCTCCTGGGGTCCGTCCTGTCGACCGCCGGCGAGACCGTCGCCCCCGTGGGGTCCTACAACTCCGAGGTCGGTGTCCCGCTCACCGTCTGCCGGATCACCCCCACGACCGCACACCTCGTCGTCGAGATGGGGGCACGCGGCATCGGTCACGTCGACTACCTCGCCCGGATCGCGCCGCCGCGCATCGGCGTCGTCCTCAACGTCGGCCACGCGCACGTCGGCGAGTTCGGCTCCGTCGGGGCCATCGCCGAGGCGAAGGGAGAGCTGCCCGCCTCCCTTCCCGCCGACGGGGTGGCGGTGCTCAACGCCGACGACCCGCTCGTCGCCGCGATGGCGCAGCGGACCGCGGCCACCGTCGTGCTCGTCGGTGAGTCCGAGTCGGCGCAGGTGCGTGCCGTCGACGTGACCCTCGACGAGCTGGGCGCTCCCTCCTTCACGGTGCAGGCCCCCTTCGGCAGCGCCCGCGTGCAGCTCTCGCTCGTCGGTCGCCACCACGTGGGCAACGCGCTGTCCGTCATCGCCGCGGCGCACGCCGCCGGGATGACGCTCGACCAGGTCGTCGCCGCCCTCGCCGACGCCCGGCCGATGAGCCGCTGGCGGATGGAGGTCACCCGCCGCGACGACGGCGTCGTCATCGTCAACGACGCGTACAACGCCAACCCCGACTCGATGTCGGCCGCCCTGCGCAGCGTGGCGGGGATGGCCACGACCGGACGCCGGTGGGCCGTGCTCGGCGCCATGCTCGAGCTGGGGGAGGACTCGGCCCGGCTGCACGCTGCGGTGGGGCGCGAGGCCGCGCAGCTCGGCTTCGACGAGATCCTCGTCGTCGGCGAGTCGGCGGCACCGATCGCCACCGGCGCGGGGGAGACTGGGGCCGGCGACGTCCACGTCCGGGTCGTCCCCGACGCCGAGGCGGCAGAGGCCGTCCTGGCGACCGAGCTCGCCACGCCGGACATCGCCGTGTTCAAGTCGAGCCGTGATGCCGGACTACGGTGGCTCGGAGATCGCATCGTCGACAGGGAGGCCCGCTCGTGAAGGCAGTCGTCATCGCGTCCGTCGTCTCTCTCGTCCTGGCGTTGCTCGGGACACCGATGTTCATCAAGTACCTCGTCAAGCAGGGGTACGGACAGTTCATCCGTGACGATGGACCCACCTCGCACCACACCAAGCGGGGTACGCCCACCATGGGTGGCGCCGTCATCATCCTCGCCACGGTGCTGGCCTACACGCTCGCGCACCTGGTGCTGTGGCAACCCCCGACCGTGAGCGGTCTGCTCGTCCTCTTCCTCATGGTGGGCATGGGGGCCGTCGGGTTCGCCGACGACTTCATCAAGATCAGTCGCCAGCGCAGCCTGGGTCTGAAGTCGGGTCAAAAGCTCATGGGGCAGGCCGCGGTGGGCATCGTCTTCGCCGTGCTCGCCCTCCAGTTCCCCAACGACGCCCTGCGTCGCCCGGCGTCGACACACATCTCCTTCGTGCGGGACACGGCGATCGACCTGGCCTTCGCCGGGCCGGTCATCGGGATGATCCTCTTCATCCTCTGGGCCAACCTGATGATCGCCGGGACGTCCAACGGGGTCAACCTCACCGATGGTCTCGACGGCCTGGCCACCGGCTCCTCGGTCATGGTCTTCGCTGCGTACGTCGTCATCTCGATCTGGCAGTTCAACCAGAACTGCCAGACCAACCCGGGGATCAACTGCTACGACGTGCGAGATCCCCTCGATCTCGCGGTCGTCGCGGCCGCGGGCACCGGCGCCTGCTTCGGCTTCCTCTGGTGGAATGCCTCGCCGGCCAAGATCTTCATGGGTGACACCGGGTCGCTCGCCCTCGGTGGTGCCCTCGCCGGGCTCGCGATCCTCTCGCGCACCGAGCTGCTCATCGTCATCCTCGGCGGTCTCTTCGTCACGATCACCGCCTCCGTCATCATCCAGGTGGCCTCCTTCAAGTCCACCGGCAAGCGGGTCTTCCGCATGGCGCCCCTCCAGCACCACTTCGAGCTGCTCGGGTGGCAGGAGGTCACGATCGTCATCCGCTTCTGGATCATCGCGGGCCTCTTCGTCGGGGCCGGCCTGGCCCTCTTCTACGGTGAATGGGTCGTGGGGGCGCCGTGAGCGGTGCCCACCCACGGGATGCACGACTGGCGGGCCTGACCAGCAGCGAGGCTGACTGGAGCGGTCTGCGCGTCGTCGTCACCGGTCTCGGGGTCAGCGGCTTCGCCGCAGCCGATGCCCTGCTCCAGTACGGCGCCCACGTGCGCGTCGTCGACGCCAAGACGCCCGAGGACGGGACGCAGATGGCCCAGCGGGCCCAGATCCTCGACGTCCTCGACGCCGAGCTGCACCTGGGCCACGGCGCCGAGCGCACCCTGCCGGTGCCCGCCGACGAGATCGACCTCGTCGTCACCTCACCGGGATGGCCTCCGCACCAACCCCTCCTGGCAGCTGCAGCCGATGCCGGCATCCCCATCTGGGGCGATGTCGAGCTGGCCTGGCGACTGCGCCCGAGCACCGGTGCTGCCCCCTGGCTCCTCGTCACGGGGACCAACGGCAAGACGACGACCGTGCAGATGCTCGCCTCGATGCTGCGTGCCGCCGGGCTGCGCGCCGACAGCGGAGGCAATGTCGGGACCCCGGTGCTCGACCTCGTCCAGCACCCCGAGCCCTACGACGTCATCGCCGTGGAGCTGAGCAGCTTCCAGCTGCACTGGAGCCACTCCCTTCGTCCGCAGGCAGCGGTCTGCCTCAACATCGCGCCGGACCACCTCGACTGGCACGGCTCCCTCGAGGCGTACACCGCGGCCAAGGGCAAGGTCTACGCCAACACCGAGGTCGCCTGCGTCTACAACGAGCAGGACCTGGCCACCCGACGCCTCGTCGAGGAGGCCGATGTCGTGGAGGGCTGTCGTGCGGTCAGCTTCACCCTCGGCTCTCCCGGACCCTCGATGCTCGGGCTGGTCGAGGACGTGCTGGCCGACCGGGCCTTCGTCGAGGACCGGGCCGCGACCGCGGCCGAGCTCGGAAGTCTCGCCGACCTGCAGGGGGATGCTCCGGGTGTCGCGCCGCACCTCGTCGCCAATGCCCTCGCGGCAGCGGCCCTGGCCCGCGCCCACGGCGTGCCGCCGGTCGCCGTGCGCGACGGACTGCGTGCCTGGCGGCCCGAGCCGCACCGCATCGCTCACGTCGCGACCGCGGGAGAGGTGCACTGGGTCGATGACTCCAAGGCCACCAACCCGCACGCCGCGCAGGCCAGCCTGACCTCCTACGAGCACGTCGTGTGGGTTGCCGGGGGCCTGCTCAAGGGCGCCGACGTCGACGAGCTCGTCGCGGCCGCGGCCGGCCGACTGCGTGCCGTCGTGCTCATCGGTCGAGACCGGGAGCAGATCGCTGCCGCGCTCGCACGACACGCGCCCGACATCCCCGTGATCGACATCGCGGCGGCCGACACTGGGGCGATGGATCTCGTCGTCCGCCACGCGGGGGAGCTCGCGAGGCCGGGTGACGTGGTGTTGCTCGCCCCGGCGGCGGCATCCATGGACATGTTCGACAACTACGGGGCCCGCGGGGATGCTTTCGCCGCCGCGGTGGATCGGTACCTGCAGGAGGGGTGAGTGTGAGCAGCAGCGCAGCGACCAGACGTCGCACCGGCACGCCGCCCGCACGCACCCGCATCGAGCAGTGGACGGCGCGCTTCGAGTCGCCGATGACCACCTACTACCTGCTGCTCGGCGTCGTCGGACTGCTCGTCAGCATCGGCCTGGTCATGGTGCTGTCGGCCTCGATGATCGTCTCCCTGCGGGAGAATGACTCGTCCTTCACCATCTTCCTCAAGCAGTTCGTCTTCGCGCTCGTCGGCGGGATCGCCCTGTGGTGGGCCTCGCGGCGCAGCGTGCTCTTCTGGAAACGGTGTGCTCTGCCCGCCGTCGCCGCCTCCTTCGTCCTGCTCGGGCTCGTGCTCACTCCCTTGGGCTTCGGCTTCCAGGGCAACCGCAACTGGATCGGTGTCGGGTCGCTGTCGGTCCAGCCGAGCGAGATCGCCAAGATCGGGCTGGTCCTCGGCGGTGCGCTGGTCCTCGAGCGCAAGCGAGAGCTCCTCGGCTCGATCAAGCACGCGCTCGTCCCCTTCGTCCTCCCGGGGGCGCTGGCCGTCGTCGGCCTGGTGATGCTCGGCAACGACCTCGGCACCGCGATGGTGATCCTGGCGATCGTCCTCGGCATGCTCTTCGCCGCTGGGGTCCAGCTGCGCTGGTTCGTGATCGGCGGTGGCGTGCTGGCGGTGCTGGGTTTCTTCGCTGCCAGCATCGGCAACAACCGCATGGAGCGCATCCAGGTCTGGCTCGACCCGGCCCAGTGCGCACCGGGCACCGAGTCCTTCTACGGCATCTGCCGCCAGTCCATCCACGGGCGTTATGCCCTCGCCGACGGCGGCTGGCTCGGCGTCGGTCTCGGTGCCAGCCGTGAAAAATGGGGCTGGCTCTCCGAGCCCTACAACGACTTCATCTTCGCGATCATCGGCGAGGAGCTGGGCCTGCTCGGCACGCTCGCCATCCTCGGGCTCTTCGGCGCCTTTGCCCTGGCCGGTCTGCGGCTCGTGACCCGCACCGACGACTTCTTCGTGCGCCTCGTCACGGCCGGCATCTGCACCTGGGTGCTCGTGCAGGCGATCATCAACATCGGCGCCGTCATCGGGATGCTCCCGGTCATCGGCGTCCCGCTGCCCTTCGTCTCCTCGGGCGGGTCCTCGCTCGTCACCTCGATGCTCGCGGTCGGCGTCCTGCTGAGCTTCGCTCGTGCCGAGCCGGGCTGCTCTGAGATGATCGCGGCGAAGCCCTCCCGGGCGCGCGCCCTGCTCGCCCGGTTCCCCAGCAGGAGGACATCCACGCGATGACGCTCACCCGCCCCTCACGCATCCTGCTGGCGGGTGGTGGCACCGCGGGTCATGTCTCCCCGCTGCTCGCCCTCGCCGACTGCCTGCGCCGCCGTGACCCCGCGGTGGAGATCCTCGCCCTCGGGACCAGCGAGGGGCTGGAGTCGCGGCTCGTCCCCGAGCGTGGGTACGACTTCGCCACCATCCCCAAGGTGCCCCTGCCGCGCCGCCCCTCCGGCGACCTCGTGCGCCTCCCCGTCAACCTGCGCCGGGCCGTGGCCGCCGCCGGGCGGGCCATCGAGCAGGTCGATGCCCAGGTGGTCATCGGCTTCGGCGGATATGTCTCCACCCCCGCCTACCTCGCGGCCCGCAAGGCGGGCGTCCCGATCGTCATCCACGAGCAAAATGCCCGGGCCGGCATCGCCAACAAGGTGGGGGCTCGCTTCAGCGATCACATCGGCGTGACCTTCCCGGGGACCAAGCTCGCGGGCGGCCGCGTCATCGGCATGCCGCTACGCCCCGAGATCGTCGCTCTGGACCGGGCCGCCGAGCGTGCTGGGGCGCGCGCCGGTCTCGGGCTGCGCGAGGACCTGCCCGTCCTGCTGGTGACCGGAGGTTCGCTCGGCGCCAAGCGGCTCAACGACGCCTTCGCCGGGAGTGTCGCCATCCTGCGCGACGCCGGCGTGCAGGTGCTGCACGCGACGGGTGTCGGCAAGGACTTCGTCGCGACGGGCGGCGACGAGTCCGTGCCCTATGTCGTCCTGCCGTACATCGACCGGATGGATCTGGCCTACGCAGCGGCTGACGCCGTCGTGTGTCGCGCCGGGGCCAACACCGTGTGCGAGCTGACCGCTGTGGGCCTGCCGGGCGTCTACGTCCCCCTGCCCATCGGCAACGGCGAGCAGCGCCTCAACGCGGCCGGCGTCGTCGAGGCCGGCGGAGGGCTCCTCGTCGAGGATGCCGATGTCGACCCGGGCTGGGTCGCGCGCGAGATCGTGCCCCTGCTGCAGGACCGGTCGCGGCTGGAGGCCATGTCGCTCGCCGCGGCATCGGTCGGTCACCGCGACGCGGACGAGACCCTCGCTGACATGGTCACGCAGGCCTGGCAGGCCGGGGGCAGCCGTGGGTGACACGCCACGGGCTCCTGGGTCGGCTCTGCCTCCGGTCCCGCGCAACCCGCGCTTCGACGTGCTCGCCCCGCGGGTGCCGCTCGCCGACCTGGGCGCCGTCCACGTGCTCGCCGCCGGTGGCGCCGGCATGTCCGCGATCGTGCGCCTGCTCCTGGACGCCGGCATCGATGTGCGGGGCAGCGATGCCCACGACTCGCCACTGCTGGCGCGACTTCGCGAGCGTGGCGCGACCATCTGGGTCGGCCACGACGCCGAGCACCTCGCCGGCGCCGACACGGTCGTCGTCTCCTCCGCGATCCGTGAGGACAACCCCGAGCTCGCCGCTGCGCGCCGACTCGGTCTGCGCGTGCTCCACCGCAGCCAGGCCCTGGCATCGGCGATGGGGGAGCAGGCTCGCGTCGCGGTCGCCGGGGCCAACGGCAAGACGACGACCAGCTCGATGCTGACCGTCGCCCTCCTCGACGCGGGGGAGCAGCCCTCCTTCGCCCTCGGCGGAGAGCTGTCGACCCAAGGGGTCAACGCGGCCCTTGACACCGGGGCCGCCTTCGTCGCCGAGGCCGATGAGTCGGACGGCTCGTTCCTGGCCTACCGGCCCGATGTCGCCGTCGTGACCAATGTGCAGCCCGACCACCTCGACTTCTACGGGGACTTCGAGACCGTCGAGGCGGCCTACCTCGAGTTCGCCGGGACGATCGTCGATGGTGGCCTGCTCGTGGCATGCGCCGACGACCCCGGGTCCGAGCGGCTGGCCGCGCGAGCCTCCGCGGCGGGACGGCGCGTGCTGCGGTACGGGTTCGCCGAGGGGGCTGACGTGCGACTCGTCGACCCCGTCCTCGACGGCACCAGCGCCCGCACGGTCCTCATCGACGGCGAGACGCGCCGCGAGCTGGCGATCACCGTCCCCGGCCGGCACAACCTGCTCAACGCCGCGGCTGCCTATGCCGCGGCCGCCCACGGCCTCGGCGTGGAGCCGCAGTCCGTCCTCGACGGGCTGGCGGCCTACGGGGGGACCCGCCGCCGCTTCGAGACCAAGGGCGTCGCTGGCGGCGTCACGGTCGTCGACGACTATGCCCACAACCCGGGCAAGGTCGAGGCCGTGGTGCGCACGGCCAAGGAGATCGCCGGCGAGCACCGGCTCATCGTCATCTTCCAACCCCACCTGTACTCCCGGACCCGGGACTTCGCCGCAGGCTTTGCCGCGGGCCTCGCCCCGGCTGACGAGGTGCTGCTGCTCGATGTCTACGGCGCGCGCGAGGACCCGATCGACGGCGTGAGCTCGCAGCTCATCGCGACGCCGCTCATGGCGGCCGGCCGCTCCGCCCGGGTCGTCGACACCGAGACCGCACTGGCGAGCGTGGCGCGCCTGGCGCAGCCGGGGGATCTCGTCCTGACCGTGGGCGCCGGTGACATCACGCACCTGGGCCCGCAGCTGCTCGAGGTGCTCGGGCGATGAGGTCGCGCAGGTGAGCCGGGGGAGTGGCACCCGGGAGGCGACCGAGGAGCGATTCGCCGAGCGTGCGGCACACGCGCGCATCCAGCGGGTGCGTCGGTGGCTCGTCGGGCTCCTCGTCGTGGTCGTGCTGCTAGGCCTCGTCTGGGTCGTCGGCTTTTCACCCGCTCTGGCCACCCGCACGGTGGCGGTCACGGGAGCCGACCCGGCGGACGCCGAGCAGGTCGAGCAGATCGCGGCACAGGAGATCGGGACTCCGCTCATCCGGGTGGACGGCGACGACGTGGCCCGTCGGATCACCGACGAGGTGCCCGGCGCGGCGCACGTCTCCGTCGACGCCGGCTGGCCACACACTCTCAATGTCAAGGTGACATCGAGAGTTCCGGCGCTTGCGGTGCGCCGAGATGACGACAGCTATCGCCTCCTCGACCTCGAGGGGGTCGTCATCCGCACGGTCTCGTCCGCGCCCAAGGGGGTGCCCACCGTCTCGGCCGACGGTGCCGAGGTCTCCGGTCACGGTGTCCGGGCCGCCCTGGGGATGATCGCCGCGATGCCTGCGGACCTGCGCTCGAAGGTTGCCGGCGTCTCGGTCGACGAGGCCGACCAGATCAGCTTCCGGCTCGGTGGGACCGAGGTCGTCTGGGGTGACGGCAGCTCCCCGGATGTCAAGGTCGAGGTGATCCAGATACTTCTGGACAAGAAGCCCAAGGTCATCGACGTCTCTGCCCCCGACACGCCGGTGACGAGAGGGTAGTGTGGCGACACGCGGGGCCAGCGTTTGCCCAAGCGGCCCGGGCCGCATAACGTCACCCGCACACCGAGCGTGACCAAACTGTAACCCTGAAGTTCACCTTGAGCTTCTGGATCAGGGCAGCACCGAGCACCAGCAACAGGAGTCCCCGTGGCATCAGCCCAGAACTATCTGGCCGTAATCAAGGTCGTCGGCATCGGCGGCGGTGGCGTCAACGCCGTCAACCGGATGATCGAGGTCGGCCTCAAGGGCGTCGAGTTCATCGCGATCAACACCGATGCCCAGGCGCTCCTGATGTCTGACGCCGACGTCAAGCTCGACGTCGGTCGTGAGCTGACCCGCGGCCTGGGTGCCGGGGCCGACCCGGAGGTCGGCAAGCGGGCCGCGGAGGACCACGCGGAGGAGATCGAGGAGGTCCTCAAGGGGGCCGACATGGTCTTCGTGACCGCGGGCGAGGGCGGTGGCACCGGGACGGGTGGTGCGCCCGTCGTGGCCAAGATCGCCAAGGGCCTCGGTGCGCTCACCATCGGCGTCGTCACTCGGCCCTTCACCTTCGAGGGTCGCCGCCGCGCCAACCAGGCCGAGTCCGGCATCGGGTCGCTGCGCGACGAGGTCGACACCCTCATCGTCATCCCCAACGACCGGCTGCTCTCGATCAGCGACCGTGCGGTCAGCATGCTCGACGCCTTCCGCAGCGCCGACCAGGTGCTGCTCTCCGGTGTCCAGGGCATCACCGACCTCATCACGACGCCCGGTCTGATCAACCTCGACTTCGCCGACGTCAAGTCGGTCATGCAAGGTGCCGGTTCGGCCCTCATGGGCATCGGCTCGGCGCGCGGTGAGGACCGCGCCGTCCAGGCCGCCGAGCTGGCGATCTCCTCGCCGCTGCTCGAGGCCAGCGTCGACGGCGCGCACGGTGTGCTCCTGTCGATCCAGGGTGGTAGCGACCTCGGTCTCTTCGAGATCAACGAAGCCGCTCGCCTCGTGCAGGAGGCCGCGCACCCCGAGGCCAACATCATCTTCGGCGCCGTCATCGACGACGCCCTCGGCGACGAGGTGCGGGTGACGGTCATCGCGGCCGGCTTCGACGGTGGCGAGCCGACCCAGCGCCCCGACGACCGTGC
>JAKDKQ010000141.1 GCA_030453295.1 Janibacter sp. | reverse complement strand
GACCAACCAGGAGCTCGCGACCTGCGTCATCAACGACATCCCGATCAAGGTCGCGATCATCAACAACTCGAGCCTGGGCATGGTCCGGCAGTGGCAGAGCCTCTTCTACAACGAGCGCTACTCCAACACCGACCTGCACACCTCGGTCGGCAGCCGCATCCCTGACTTCGTCAAGCTCGCGGAGGCCTACGGCTGCGTGGGTCTGCGCTGCGAACGACCCGAGGACCTCGATGCCACGATCGAGCAGGCGATGGCGATCAACGACCGCCCGGTCGTCATCGACTTCGTCGTCGAGCGGGACGCGATGGTGTGGCCGATGGTGCCCGCCGGCGTGAGCAACGACGCGATCCAGACGGCCCGTGACGCCGCCCCGGTCTGGGACCGGGAAGAGTCCGAGGCCGAGGAGCAGGACACCGACGCAGACCACGACGGCAAGTGAGGCAGCAGACCATGAGCACCAAGCACACTCTCTCCGTCCTCGTCGAGAACAAGCCCGGCGTCCTCGCCCGGATCTCGGCGCTCTTCTCCCGCAGGGGATTCAACATCGACTCGCTCGCGGTCGGTCCGACGGAGCGCCCTGAGGTCTCCCGCATGACCGTCGTCGTCGAGGTGGACCTGCTGCCGCTGGAGCAGGTGACCAAGCAGCTCAACAAGCTCGTCGAGGTGCTCAAGGTCGTCGAGCTCGACCCGCTCGCCTCGGTCAACAGCCAGGTCGTGCTCGTCAAGGTGCGCGCCGATGCCAACACGCGCAGCGGGGTCCTCGAGACGGCCCAGATGTTCAAGGCCAAGATCGTGGACACCACGTCCGAGGCGATCGTCCTGCAGGCCATCGGCAATGCCGACAAGCTCAACTCGATGCTCGACATCCTCGAGCCGCACGGCATCAAGGAGCTCGTCCAGTCGGGCGTCGTGGCCATCGGCCGCGGTCCTCGCTCGATCACCGACCGTTCCAGACACTGACCCCCTTCGTCATCGTCGCGTCGGACGCGAGACGATGACACCAGACGTGACTGCAGTACCGACACCACAAGGAGAATCGCCACATGGCCGCCGAACTGATCTACGACGACGACGCCGACCTGTCCATCATCCAGGGCCGCAAGGTCGCTGTCATCGGCTACGGCTCGCAGGGCCACGCCCACGCGCTCAACCTGCGTGACAGCGGTGTCGACGTGCGCGTCGGCCTCAAGGAGGGCAGCAAGAGCCGCGCCAAGGCGCAGGCCGAGGGCCTGACCGTCCTCACCCCGCGTGAGGCCGCCGCCGACGCCGACGTCATCGTCATCCTCGCCCCCGACCAGGTGCAGCGTCACGTGTACGCCGACGACATCGCGCCGGAGCTCAAGGAGGGCGATGTCCTCGTCTTCGGCCACGGCTTCAACGTGCGCTTCGGCTACATCAAGGCGCCGGCCGGCGTCGACGTCATCCTCGTCGCGCCCAAGGCCCCCGGCCACACCGTGCGACGTGAGTTCGTCGACGGCCGTGGTATCCCGGACATCATCGCCGTCGAGCAGGACGCCTCCGGCGCTGCGTGGGACATCGCGAAGTCCTACGCCAAGGGCATCGGTGGTACCCGCGCCGGCGTCATCACGACGACCTTCACCGAGGAGACCGAGACCGACCTCTTCGGCGAGCAGGCCGTCCTCTGCGGTGGCATGTCGCACCTCGTCCAGGCGGGCTTCGAGACCCTCACCGAGGCCGGCTACCAGCCGGAGATCGCCTACTTCGAGGTGCTCCACGAGCTGAAGCTCATCGTCGACCTCATGTGGGAGGGCGGCATCGCCAAGCAGCGCTGGTCGATCTCCGACACGGCCGAGTACGGCGACTACGTCTCCGGCCCGCGCGTCGTCGACGCCAAGGTCAAGGAGTCCATGCAGGGCATCCTCAAGGACATCCAGGACGGCACCTTCGCCACGCGGTTCATCGAGGACCAGGACAAGGGCGCCGTCGAGTTCCAGCAGCTGCGCGACAAGGAGGCCGGCCACCCGATCGAGGCCACCGGCAAGGCACTGCGCGCGCACTTCGCGTGGAAGTCCGGCGACGACGACTACGTCGAGGGCTCTGCCGCTCGCTGATCACGCACTCCCGCCGCGGTCACCCCCGCGGTCGGGTCCCCACAGGGGGCGCCCACCGGCTCACCGGCCGGGGGCGCCCCCTGTGCTGTGCCTCCCGCCTCCCGGTGGAGGTATACGCGCGGGTAATTCGTCCGCGTGTCGGCATCCACCCGCGAAGGGGGCTGCTCTCAGCCCGCGAGGTGGCCCCACGTGGGGGACAGCTC
Organism: Janibacter sp.; assembly: GCA_030453295.1. Lineage (GTDB taxonomy): Bacteria > Actinomycetota > Actinomycetes > Actinomycetales > Dermatophilaceae > Janibacter. Next base: position 3,598 of record JAKDKQ010000141.1, on the reverse strand, counting down.
GCTCCACGGGCCGACGGCGACGACCCTGCCCGCGACGAGCACGACCACCCGGTCGGCCTGCTGGAGAGCCGCGCGCTTGGAGGTGGCGCCGATGACGGTCGCCCCTCGCTCACGCAGCCCGCGCCACAGGGCGATCTCGGTGGTCGCATCGAGCGCGGAGGAGACATCGTCCGCGAGCAGCAGCTCAGCCTCGGTGGCCAGGGCCCGAGCCAGCGCCAGTCGCTGGACCTGACCGCCGGACAGCCGCACGCCGCGGTGCCCGACGAGGGAGTCGGGACCACCTGCCGAGGACACGTCCTCGGTGAGGCGGGCGAGCGAGACCGGCTCGTCGAGGGGGCGCTCGTGCCCGAGCCGGACATTGTCGGTGAAGGTGCCTGACAGCACCCTCGGCACCTGCGCGACGTGGGCAACTCGACCGGGACGCAGCACGCGCTGCGGGTCGGTGACCGGCTTGCCGTTCCACAGGACGCTGCCGCGGTGGTCGACCAGGCCGGCGAGCGAGGCGAGCAGGCTCGACTTGCCGGACCCGACCTGCCCGACGAGGAGCACGAGCTCACCCGCGTGGACGGTCAGGTCGACCTCGCTCGCACCGACGGTGCCGTCGTCGTGGACGACCGTGACATCGCGCAGCTCGAGGTGCTGCAGGGGCTCGCGTTCGCCGGGGACCGGCACCGGGGCGGTGCCTGCCACGAGGTCGACGCCCTCGGGGAGGTCCATCAGGTCGGCTCCACCGGCGAAGCGTGCGGTCTCGACCTGCCACGCCCGTGTGCCCGGCGCCTCGGTGACGACCATGCTCGCGACCCGACCGAACCAGTCGAAGCCGGCGACCGCGCCCGAGACGAGGATGGCCGTGCCGAGCCCCCAGCCCCCGGCGACATGGATCCACCAGGTGACGACGACACCGGACTGCACCATGATGAGAGGGACGGCATCGAGGACGGCCTGCACCCGGTGCTCCTTGACCGCTGCGTCGACACGTCCGCCGTCGACCTCACGCAGGTGGCGCCGGACGAAGGGGGTGGCCGCCGCCAGCTTGATCGTGCGCACCGACTCCAGCGCGGAGACGACGGCGCGACCGAAGCCCGCGCGTGCGGTGGACGCAGCCGCAGCAGAGCGGCCTGCGATGGGGCGGCCGAAGCTCGCCGCGACGGCGGAGGTGACCATGACCGTCAGGAGGACAGCGCCGGCGACCCAGGTACCGGCGAGCACCGCCGTCAGCGCGGCGATGACCAGTCCGTTGATGAAGTCGACCCACCGGTCGGCATAGCGCGCGTACCGGTCGGCATCCATCGAGCGGGCGACGACCTCACCGGGAGGGGTGCGGGGCAGGCGCTCGGCGCGGATCTGCCCGGTGAGCACGGACATGCGCGTGCGCAGCATGACCTCGATCCACCAGCGCGGGTAGCGGGCAAAGGCCTCAGCGGTGAGGAAGGGCACGACGAGCAGGCACACGGCAAGCGCGACCGCGAGGGCCGTCGGGGTACGTCCGTCCTGGAGGTCCTCGATGGCCCGACCCCAGACGAGGCCGGTGATCGCGCCCTGTGCGCCGAGGAGAGACATCGCCAGGAAGCAGGCCGCCCCGACGATGCCCCAGGTCGGCTTGACCGACAGCGCGTGCACGATGCCTCGCGCCAGCGAGGGTCCGTCGCCGACCTCGGGCTGCTCGGGAGGTGCTGTCGTCCGACGGCGCCCACCGACCGGGTCGAGGTCGGAGTGGTCGAGGTCCCCGTCGGCTGCCGGCACATCGGTCGCGGACTCGGTGCGGCTGTCGAGCAGGAGGCTGCGGAAGGGGCCCGCCACCCCGGCCAGCTCCGTGCGCCTGCCCTGCTGGATGACTCGTCCGTGGTCGAGGACGACGACGTGGGGCGCCCGCTCGATGGTGTTGAGGCGGTGGGCGATGAGGATGCCGGTGCGACCCACGAGGAGCCGGTCCGCGGCCGAGACGACGCGCCGCTCGGTGAGCGGGTCCATCCGGGCGGTCGCCTCGTCGAGGACGACGACGCGGACATCGCGCACGAGCAGCCGGGCGAAGGCCACGAGCTGCTCCTCACCAGCGGACAGGGTCGTACCGCCGGGACCGAGCAGCGTCTCGAGCCCGGCGGGCAGGCCGTCGACCCAGTCGCGCAGCCCGAGCTCGACGACGGCCGCCTCGACATCGGCGCGGGGAGTGTCGTCGAAGAGGGCGATGTTGTCGGCGAGGGTGCCGGCCACGATCTCGGTGCGCTGCGTGACCACACCGACGTCCGTGCGCAGCTGCTGCAGGTCGATGTCGCGCACGTCGACGCCGCCGACGAAGACGCTGCCGCGGGGCGGCTCGACCGCCCGGGAGACGAAGGAGGCGAGGGTCGACTTGCCGGACCCGGTGCGTCCGACGAGCGCGACGGTCTCGCCGGCCGGGCAGGCGAAGGTGACATCGCGCAGCGCGAAGCTGCCCTCGGCGTAGGAGAAGTCCAGGCCACGCACCTCGACGGCGACCTCGGCGCCCGTCGGGACCGCGACACCGCCCTGCGGCTCCGGCTCGACCGCGAGCATCTGGCGCAGCCGGATGACGGCGCCCAGGCCCGCCTGCAGGTCAGGCAGGTGGTTGGCCAGCTGGGTGACCAGGCCGACGAAGGTCGACGTGACGATGAAGAGGGTGACCAGCTCGCCCACGGACAGCGAGTCACTGACCGTCAGGGCGATGCCGGCGATGCCGATGCCGGCGAGCAGGGCGTGTAGCAGCAGCCCCGCGCGGCGGGCCAGTTGGCTCTCGAGCGTGACGACGTCACGGAAGCGTGCGTGGACCCGTGCCGTCAGCGTGGCGAGCCGCTGCACCATGTGCGCCTGTCCCAGGCTGGTGCGGAGGTCGTCGCGTCCGGCGATGCCCTCCTCGAGCGCGCTCGCGTGGTCGGTCCAGGCCATCTCCTCGATGACCTTGCGGCGGGAGATCTCGCCGAGCAGGGGTCGCACGACCACCCCTGTCAGTCCAGCGAGCAGCGGGAAGATCAGCCATGCGGGCCACCAGGTCAACCCTGCGACGACCCACATGGGCAGGACCGAGAAGGCGGTCCGGGCGAACATCCAGATCTGCCACCGCATGAGGTTGCCGACCTCGTGGGTGTCGTCGTCGACGCGGTCGAGGATCTCGCCAGCAGCCTGCTCGGAGAGGACTGCGACCGGTTGGGCCAGGGCCGCGTCGAGCAGGTCATCGCGCAGCACGCCCTCGGCCCGGTCGGACAGGCCGACCCACACGACCTTGCCGATGTTGTCGATGACCGCTCCGCCGATGACCAGCACGGCGAGCATCTGGACGAGGGCGCTCGTCGGGGTCTCGGCGAGCCGGCCGATGACGACGGTGCCGAGGGTGAGCAGGATGGCGGCCAGAGCCGAGCACCCGAGCGCCGCTGCTGCGGCGGGTGAGCGCATCCGGCGCCAGGTGACGGTGCGCTCCGGTGGTGTCGGGTCGGTCGTGGTCGGGTGCGGCGTGGCGGTCCGCTCAAGGGTCTGGGTCATGACCTGTCAAGGCTATGTCCACCCACCGACACGCGCCTCCGATTTATCGTGCCCGGTCCATGGGACGCCCGTCCACCACCTGGATGGGGCCTTCCGTCGCACCACC
>JAKDKQ010000140.1 GCA_030453295.1 Janibacter sp. | reverse complement strand
CAGGTCACGACGGCAGTGACGTCGGCGGAGCCCCGCGTACTGGCTCGATGGTCTCGAGACGGTCTATTTCAGATGTCGAGATGCAGCGCAGACTGCACACGACTCGCGGCCTACTTTGCACACCTACCGCATTGAGGCGGGCGTCGTGCAAAGTACCCGAGTCAAGGCCTTACGGGCCGCCCGTCGCGTTGCCGCGTCCGCTACATCGGGCCGTCCCGCAAGAGGATCCTCTGCGGACGTCATCCCGGGTCGGTCCGTTGTTACCCGACAGCGGTCGCTGACCAGGGCAGCCACGGTGTCGACATCTCCAGCCATTTCCCGTGAAGACCCCACTGCCCAATCGTCGGTAGGTGAGCGCGTGAAGCCACCCATCGTGTCCCACGCGAACTCCGATGATCCATACAGGGAGGCGGAACCTCATGACAGACGATTCGCGGGTCGACGGGAACCTCAAGGGCATGGACGTCCTTGACTTCGAGGGCTGGAACAACGCCGACTGGCACGGTGTATTCGCCCACCACCAAGCCGAGGATGTGTTGGTGGACTTCAAAGGGAATGGATCCGACGCGCGGGATCCAGGAGCACATCGACGCCATGGAGGCCTTTGTCGAGTCAGCGGGCGGCACGCCGCCGCAGATCACGTCCCACCGATCGGGTTCGGTCGGGCGAGTGGACCTGTGTGATCGGCGAGAGTTCGAGATCGGTGACCGCATGGTCACCGTGGCCAAGTGGCGCGACGGCGCGATCGCCGAGGAGTACATCTGGGCCTGACGTCGGATCACATGGGTCGCGGCTCAGGCTTCCTTGAGGACGTCGACCAGCGATGTGGTGGGGCGTCCGATGAGCTGGCCCAGGGTCGGGTCGACCAGGTCGAGCGTGCCCTCGGCGATGCTGGTGTCGATCGCCGCGACGAAGCCCGCGGTCCCCTCGTCGAGGCCGGCTTGCACCATCGCGGCAACCACGTCGGCCGCCGCAACCGGCTGGTAGACGACGTCGCGGCCCGTGACCTGCCCGAATGCGTCGGCGATGTCGGCGTGCGACAACGCAGTGTCGCCGGTGAACTCGTAGACCTTGCCCTCGTGGCCGTCGGTGGTGAGCACCTTGGCGGCGCCATCGGCGAAGTCCTTGCGAGAGGCGGCGGCGACCTTGCCCTCGCCGGCCGCGGCAGCGAGTACGCCGGCCTCGGCGATCGCCGGCAGCTGGGCCAGGTAGTTCTCGTGGTACCAGTTGTTGCGCAGCACGGTGTAGGCGAGGCCACTGGCTGCAAGGTACTCCTCGGTCTGCTGGTGCTCCGGGGCGAGCGGACTGCTGCTCTCGGTGGCCTCGGTCAGGCTGGTGTAGGCGAGGTAAGGAACGCCGGCGGACGTGGCGGCGTCGATGACGTTGCGGTGCTGGGCGAACCGTTGGCCGACCTCGTTGGACGAGATCAGCAGCACTTTGTCGATGCCGACGAGCGCCTGGCCGAGCGCGACGGCGTCGGCGTAGTCGGCCACCCGGACCTCGACACCCTTGGCAGCGAGATCGGCGGACTTGTCGGCGTCGCGGACGATGGCGACGACGTCACGGGGTGCCTCGGTGGTGAGCAGAGAGTCGACTACGAGGCGTCCGAGGGCGCCGGTGGCGCCGGTCACGGCAATGGTCATGAAGAGTTCCTTCCACGGGTTCGGTGAACAGGGTCTTGAGGTTTCGTATTTACTTGAACCGTCAACCATCAAGGTCTATTCCGGCGGGCCGAAAAGGCAAACGCGAGTAGTCCGGTACTGCGGCATAGGCCGACCAATACGCCGGGTCCAGATCCGGCCCTTCCGCAAGGCGGAACGACGACCGGCAACTCCTCGCGCTCCCCATGCCCCGGACCGTCTCTGAGAGGATCCGTCATCGGTACGCGCACTCAACGCCAGCCGGACTTACAACCCGCCCCAGCACGCCGGCACCTAACACGACTTCGCATCACGATCACACGCATCGAGGACTACGCGGCGGCCGGAGCGGCACCGTTGTGCTTCGACCGCCGCGCTCGCTCCGGCTACCCCACGACTCCAGCGGTGGCGTGACTCAGCCGGTGGTCAGAGTGCCGTGTACAACGCCTTCTCGAAGTCGCCGTAGAGCTTCCAGGCCTCATGCTCAGTGATGAAGGGCAGCGAGTTGGTGTAGATCGAGGCGCAGATCCCGGTGCTCCGGTCGATGAAGAAGTGGGTGTTGAACAGACCGGCCCAGGCGCCGCTGCCTGCCTTGCGGCCGCCGGGTGAGTCGGCGCCGTTGAGCATCAGGCCGTAGCCCCACTTCCAGCCGGGACCGGCGTGGAGCGTGTCGGTGATCGCCGGGTCGGCGGTTGCGATCTCGGCGGGGAAGTCGAGGTCGCCGATCTGGTTGCTGAACGCCGCGTCGACGGTGCCCTCCTCGAGGATGCGGGTGCCGTCGAGCTCCCCGCCGCGGAGCAGGGCGCGCTCGAAGCGGATGTAGTCGCGCGGGGTGGAGTAGAGGCCGTGGCCGCCGGCCCACCAGTCGGGCTCGGGGTTGAGGATGCTGCCGGCCGAGCCCCACGACCCGTCCTCGCCCTTGACGTGGACCGTCACCGCGTTGTCGCGCTGGGCGTCGCTGGGGTGGAAGGTCGTGTTGCTCATGCCCAGGGGGCCGGCGATGCCCTCCTCGATCACCGCATCGAGCTGCTTCCCAGCCACCGCCTCGACGACCCGGCCGAGCCAGTCGGTGTTGATCCCGTAGACGAACTTCTCGCCGGGGTGCGCGGTCATGGGCGCCTTGAAGGCGTCCATCGAGCCCGGCACCACGTTGGGGATCCCGGTCGCCGCTTCGTACTTCACGAGGTCGTCGTTCCAGAACCAGTAGCCCAAGCCGCTGGTGTGGGTCACAAGCTGGTGGACGGTCGGCGGAGTACGTGGAGCGACCAGGATCGGCTCGTCGCCGTCCCAGCCTTCAAGGACCCTCACGTCCGCGAAGTCCGGCACGTAGTCCGCGACGGGGGCGTCGAAGTCGAGGTCGCCCCGCTCCTTCTGCTGCAGGGCGGCGGTGGTGCACACCATCTTGGTCATGGACATGATCCGGAACTGGGTAGACGTCCCGACCGGGTCGTCGGACTCGCCGGCGATCCGCACGCCAGCCCCACCCTCGTAGAAGACGCCGTCGGCATCCGCGGCGATGGCGGCGACGTGCGGCACCGCCCCGTTGTCCACGCCCTGCCGAAGCACGGCGTCGATCGCCGCGCCGTCGATGGTCCTCGTCATGATGCGTCCTCCTCGTGGTGGGCGCCGGCGTTACCGGTCGCTGTGGCTGACCGTACTCCTCCGGCGGCGCGCAGGAACCGCCGTCGCGACGCAGTTCGGTGTGCTCGGACCGCCATCTGGCGGGTCGCATCTCGCGAGTTGCACATTCGTCGGGTCGACCCCTGTCGCGGACGTCCGTCCGGGGCTAGCGTGACGAGGGTGACGAACGTCGTACGCCCCGAGTTCGACCCCGAGCTCAAGGCCGGACTGGCCATCGTGGGGGGCATGTTCCCGCCCACGATCACGCCCGACCTCATCGACTTCATGCGGGTGTCCTACGCCTCGGCCCCACTCGACGACCTCCTCGCCGAGCGCGGGATCGGACGGGTCGACCTGGAGGTGCCGGGGCACGAGGGGACTGCCTTGGCCGTCTCGGTGCTGCGACCGGCCGGGGCCACCTCCGGTCGCCCCGGAGTCCTCTACGCCCACTCAGGCGGGCTGATGTTCGGCGACCGGTTCAGCGGCATCGACCTGGTCCTCGACTGGGTGGACCGGCTGGGCGTGGTCATGGTGACCGTCGAATACCGCCTCGCCCCCGAGTTCCCCGATCCCTATCCCCGCGAGGACATGTACGCCGCCCTCGAGTGGACCGCTTCCCACTGCGAGGACCTCGGGATCCGCTCCGACCGGCTGCTCGTGGCCGGAGCGAGTGCCGGTGGCGGGCTGGCCGCCGGCCTCGCCCTCGCTGCACGCGACCGTGGGGGACCGCGGCTGTGCGGCCAGGTGCTCGACTACCCGATGCTCGACGACCGGGGCACCACAGCGTCGACAGGTCAGTTCGACGGGATCGGCGTGTGGGACCGGGTGAGCAACGAGACCGGCTGGGGCGCCCTGCTCGGGGCGCAGCGAGGAGGCGATCAGGTGTCGCCGTACGCCGCACCGTCGCGGGCCGACGACCTGTCGGGGCTCCCGCCGGCCTTCATCGACGTCGGGGCCGCCGAGATCTTCCGCGACGAGGCCATCGACTATGCCGACGCCATCTGGCGGGCCGGCGGCAACGCCGAGCTGCACGTGTGGGCAGGCGCGTTCCACGCCTGCGACATCTTCGCCCCGCACACAGCAGTCGGGCGCTCGATGATCCAGGCGCGCGACACGTGGGTGGAGAAGATCCTCGGTGACTGAGCGGGAGAAGAGCTGACGTGCAGGAGCTGTTGGGCCGCATCGCGCGTCTCGATCCCAGCGCCAGTCTGGGGTTGCGGGTGATCGCCTGTTTCGACGAGCTGGTCGTCGGCAACGTCAACACGCGTGGCCTCCTCGCCGCCGCTGCATCGCTGGCCGGGTGCTCGGCCGGCTTCCGCCAGGAGCACCCGCGTCGGGTGCTGCGCGTGAGTCCGCGCGGGAGCGTGGTGGACGGTGATCCGCCCGAGCTCGACGCCGAGTTCATGGCCCCCGCCTCGGACGGCCTGGTCGTCTGGCTCGAGCGCGAGGGTGAGGCGCTGCCCAACGACGCGATCACACTTGAACGGCTCGCGCTGGCTGTCCGGATTCGGCACGGTCGCGGTCGGCGCGACCACGACAACCGGCGCCACCTCGGGCTGCTCACCGACCTCGACGTGGCCGCGGAGGAGAGGATCGCCGCGGCGGTCGCCCTCGGTCTCAGCGCCACCGGTCGCTACCGCGTGGCGGCCGCGCCGCTGTTCGCCGTGTGGGTGCGCCACCCGGACGGTCCGGAGGACGTCATTCCCACCCGGCACGGGCCCATCCACGCGATCGTCCTGCCCGAGTCCTACGACGCGTTCGAGGCCAGTCCCTGCGGGGTCGGGATGGTCAGCTCGGTCGACGAGCTCCACCACTCGTTCCGCACCGCGATGGTCGCGCTCCGGTTGTGCGCACCACCGGACGACGACCTCGTCTGCGCCGACGTCTACGGCGGACTGATCGACATGCTGGCCGACACCCCGGAGGACGCTCACCAGCCCGATGTCGCGCGGATGGATGACGTGGCGAAGCACCCGTGGGGTCTCACGACGGTGGCTGCCATCTTGGCGACCCAGTCGGTGCGCGAGGCAGCGCGCCGGGCTGGAGTACACCACAGCACGCTGAGCACCCGGGTGGATGTCATCTCCGCTGCCCTGGGCTTCGACCCGCTCGACGGGTTCGGTCGTGCCCGCCTCGGCCTGGCCTACCTCAGCCACCGCCTGCGCCGCTCGAAGGTGCTCGATCTACCTGCGCCACCCTTCGGCACCTGACGAAATCGCGACACCGGCCGAGGCGACGCCGGTCGACACGATTGGTCAATCGGTTGATAAGCCACGTTACGGGCACTGACCGAGCGAGGGCCCATTCTCGCTGCGACGACATCCTGGCTGCTCCCGCTCGCCGGCATGTCTAGACGTCCCCGTTTGGGGAACCCTCACCGGACACGCCCGCCGCTGACCTGCACAAGAGCCGGCTCCCATCGCCGGGTGTCCCACAAGCCCCGTCCGCTGATCTGTCCGGTGACGGGGCGCCATGTGACACAAGGGTCTACGGGTCGTCTCCCAACTCAGCAGTGCGGGATCGACAGCCGGCCGCATCGCCAGGCCAGATAACTCGTCGTTACCAAACTTGCGCGACCCATAACAGGACGTTTTTGCTGCATACGAGGACCGTCTGTGCAATCTTCGCTGCATCTCGACA
>JAKDKQ010000139.1 GCA_030453295.1 Janibacter sp. | reverse complement strand
CCGGCTTCGACTGCTCGGGCTTCACCCAGTACGTCTTCGCCAAGGCGGGCAAGTCCATCCCGCGCGTCACGACCGCCCAGCAGGCCGCGGCCACCCCGGTCTCCAACCCGCAGCCCGGTGACCTCGTGTTCTTCGGCTCCCCGAGCTACCACATGGGCATCTACCTGGGCGACGGCATGATGATCGACGCGCCCCGGACGGGCTCGAGCGTCAGCATCCGCCCCGTCTTCAGCGGCGTCTCCGGCTACGGCCGGGTCTGATGGCCTGAGGCCTGACGGCCTGCACGACGAAGGGGGAGGACGGAGCCAACGCTCCGTCCTCCCCCTTCGTCATGCCGGCTGGGACTACGGCAGCGTGCCCTTGTCCTGCTCCATCCGCTGGTAGGCCTCGCCGAGCTCGTCGAGGTGCAGCAGGTCGTCCTCGGAGATGCCCGAGCGGTACCCGGCGCGGCCGAGGATGTGCGCTGTGACGGGGGCGGTGAGGGCCTGGGCGCCGACGACGATGAGCAGGGTCGCGACGGAGGCCCAGGTGCGCACGTTGAGCGCGAGGCCGACGAGGATCAGCAGCAGGCCGAGGGTCTGGGGCTTGGTCGCAGCGTGCATGCGGGCGAAGACGTCGGGCAACCGCACCAGACCGATCGCCCCCACGAGGGCGAGGACGGCGCCCAGCAGGATGCTCACCGCACCGGCCAGGTCGCAGGCTTCCTGCCAGCTCATGAGTCATCCTCCTTGCGGGCCATGAACCTGGCGACGGACACCGAGCCGACGAACCCGGTGAGGCTGAAGACGACCATGATCGGCAGGCCCCCCACATCATCGGTGCGCAGGATCTGGGTGGCGATGATGCCGGTGACGATGACGATGAGGACATCGAGGCTCAGGGCGCGATCGAGGTTGGTCGGGCCGAGGTGGACGCGGACGAGCACCAGGGCGGCTGCGGCGAAGAGCAGGCCGATGGCGATGGCCAAGATGATGTTCATGCGTCCTCCTGCTCAGGCCGGCCCGATGATCCGTGCGTGCACAGGGCGATCTCCTCGGCAGTACCGATGGCGCGCACCACGCGGGTCTCGACGTCGAGGACGTCCTGACGCAGCTCCTCCAGCTCCTCGGGGTCGGTCACGTGGAAGCCGTGGACGTAGAGGATGCCGGCGCGGCGGCGGGCTTCGACGACGATCGACCCGGGGACGAGGGAGACGAGCGCGGAGACGATCGTCATGTAGAACTCCGAGCGGGTGCGCAGCTGCACCTCGACGATCGAGCCTCCGCGCGAGGGATGGGGGCTGAGCGTGGCGACGACGATCTGCACGGCGGCGACGACGAGGTCCAGGAGGAAGCGCGCGATGAGGACGACGAGCCGCCACGGGTGGATGCGGCCGAAGTACTCGATCGATGGCAGCGGGAAGAGCTGCGTGACGACGGCGCCGACGATGAGGCCGTTGACGATGTTGCCGAGCGAGACCTTGTCCCACAGCAGGACCCACACGACCGCCAGGGCGATGATCGCGCGCGGTTGCCAGCCGCCGCGACGCCCGGGCACATGGGTCCGGGCGTCCATCACGGCACCTCCTGCGGCAGCACGGCCTTGATGTAGGCGTCGCGGGTGATCATCTGGCGGGCAGCGGCGTCGGTGTAGGTGAAGAGCGGTCCGGCGACGAGGGACAGCCCGATGCTGAAGATGACGACGGTCGTCGCGGCGCCGAGCATGAGCGGGGGCATGGCGCGCTCGACCGGACGCGCGGCGGCGGGCGGGGCGATCGGCGTGGCCGGGCGTTGCTGGGCGACGACGGCCCCGATGGCATCGCTGAGGCGGCCGAAGTTGGGGGTGAGGGTCGGGATCTCGAAGGTCTGGTCCGTCTCCTGGTCGGCCCGGGGCCGCCAGAAGGCGAAGCCCCACGTCTTGGCCACGGCATAGAGGGTGAGCAGGGAGGTGAGGACCGAGCCGACCACGAGCGCCCAGGCGACAGCGCCCCCGTCGGCGACGCCGGCCTGGATCAGCCCCACCTTGCCCACGAAGCCGGAGAAGGGGGGGATGCCGGCGAGGTTCATCGCCGGGACGAAGAAGAGGATGGCCAGGACGGGCGAGGCCGCGGCGAGACCGCCGAGACGATCGATCACCGTCGACCCGCCGACACGCTCGATGAGACCCGAGATGAGGAAGAGCGCGGTCTGCACGGTGATGTGGTGGGCGATGTAGAAGATCGCGGAGGACAGCCCCAGCTCGGTGGCCAGCCCGATGCCGAAGAGCATGTAGCCGATGTGGCTGACGAGGGTGAAGGAGAGCATCCGCTTGATGCCCGGCTGTGCGACGGCACCGAGGATGCCGATGAGCATCGTCAGCAGGCCCGCGATCATGATCAGGTTGTGCAGCGGGGAGTCGGGGAAGAGCAGGAACTGGGTCCGCACGATCGCGTAGACCCCCACCTTGGTCAGCAGGCCGGCGAAGACGGCAGAGACCGGGACCGGCGCCGACGGATAGCTGTCGGGCAGCCACGCGGACATCGGGAAGACGGCCGCCTTGATGCCGAAGACCGTGAGGAGCATCAGCTGCAGGGACAGGCTGACGGTCGGGTCGATGTCCGGCAGGCGCAGTGACAGCTGGGCCATGTTGACCGTGCCGGTCGCGGCGTAGATGCCGGCGATGGCGACGAGGAAGAGGAAGGAGGAGACCATCGAGACGATCACATAGGTCGTCCCGGCTCGGATGCGGGCGCCGCTACCCCCCAGGGTGAGCAGCACGAAGGACGCGAAGAGCAGCATCTCGAAGCTGACGAAGAGGTTGAAGAGGTCGCCGGCGAGGAAGGCGTTGGACACGCCTGCGGACAGCACGAGGAAGGTCGGGAAGTAGATCGCCAGCGGCGAGTCCTCGTCGCCGTCGGCGACGCCCTGGCCGATGGCGAAGACGAGCACGACGAGGATGACGAAGCTGCTGACGAGCAGCATGAGCGCAGACAGTCGGTCGGCGACGAGGGCGATGCCGAGCGGCTCGGTCCAGGCGCCGAGCCACAGGACGATCGGCCCCTGCTGATGGGTGCCCCACATCAGGGCGATGGCGACGCCGAGGCTCGCGGCGAGCACCACGAGGCTGATGGCCACCTGGGTGCGGGGCTTGCGGCGCGCGACGAGGGTGAGCGCGGCACCGAGCAGCGGCAGCAGGACGGGAAGGGGGAGGAGGTTGGCCATCGTCATGCGGTCGCGTCCTCCTCGTCTGCGGTCGTCGTGGACTGGGTGTCCGGGTCGTAGGTGCTCGAGACCTCGTCGCGGTCGGCGAGGCGCTTGATCAGCTCGTCCTCGGCGTCGTCGGGGACGTCGTCGCTGCCGGTGATCCGCCACTGGCGGTAGGCGAGGGAGAGCACGAAGGCCACGGAGGCCAGCGCGATGACGATCGCGGTGAGCACCATCGCCTGGGGGAGGGGGTCGCTCATCTCCTCGGCGGGTCGTGCACCGACGAAGGGGGCTCCCTTCGCCGGTCCGGAGACGACGAGGTAGAGCGTGGCCACGCCGTTGCTCGCGAGGACGATGCCGAGGAGCAGCCGGGTCAGCGCGCGCTCGAGCAGGAGGTAGACACCGGCCGCGATGAGGAAGCCCGCGACGATGACGAGGGTGAGGCTGGGAGCGATGGCGGTCATGCGGTCACCTCGTCCTCTTCGGCCTGCTTGTCGATGCCCGAGCCGAGCGAGCGCACGACGTCCAGGGCCAGACCGATGACGATGAGGTAGACGCCGATGTCGAAGAGCAGCGCGGTGACGAGCTTGACCTCGCCCCAGATCGGCAGGTCGAGCTCGACGACCGCGGACTGCAGGACGGTGCCGCCGAAGGCGAGGGGGGCGAGCGCGGCGATCGCCGAGACCGCGAGGCCGGCACCGAGGACGAAGCCGGCGCCGACTGGTGCCGCGTGGTCGAGCTCGGCGCGACCACCGGCGAGATATCGCACGAGGAGGGCCAGGCCGAGGACGAGCCCGCCGGCGAAGCCGCCGCCGACCTGGTTGTGCCCGGCGAAGAGCAGGTAGAGCGAGAGCAGGATCATCACGTGGAAGACGAGGCGGGTGGCGGTCTCGAGGATCACCGAGCGCCGCTCGGGTGCCACCGCGGGGATGACCTCACCCTGGTTGCGCCGACGCGTCCAGGAACGCTCCACGTCCTGGGTGCGCACGAAGACCAGGCTCGCGATGCCGGTGGCTGCGGCGACGAGGACGGAGATCTCGCCGAGCGTGTCCCAGGCGCGGATGTCGACCAGGGTGACGTTGACGATGTTCTTGCCGTGACCGAAGTCGTAGGCCATTGTGGGGAAGGCCTTGGAGATCGGCTCGTGGACGCGCGCATTGGCCGCGACCACGGTGATCGTCGAGATGGCCAGGCCCATGGAGCCGGCGAGGGCGAGTCGCCACGAGCGCCGCCACGAACGCCGCTCGGCCAGCGGGCGTCGGCGGAAGCGCTCGGGCAGCTTGCGCAGGACGAGGACGAAGAGGACGAGGCTGAAGGTCTCGACGAGGACCTGGGTGAGGGCGAGGTCGGGGGCTCCGTGGAGCAGGAAGAGCAGCGCGAGGCCGTAGCCGGTGGTCCCGACGAACATCACTGACTGCAGCCGGTTGCGGGAGCGGACGGCGAGGATGGCGCCGGCGATGACGAAGGCCGCGACGACGGCCTGCGCGACCGAGTCCCAGAGTCGGACCTGCGCGCCGGGGAGCGCCATGGCTGCGACCGCACCGGGGAGGGCGAGCACCACGAGGAAGATCGTCGCGAGGTACGTGGGCAGCGACCCGCCCTGCGACAGGGCGGTGGTCTCGACGGCGAAGCGGTCAAGAGCGCGCATGAAGCGCTGGTAGACCCGCTCGGCGTCGACGACCTCCGGCAGGCGCTCCTGCAGGGCGGCGAAGGGGCCCCGCAGCGCGAAGAGGGCCAGGCCCGCCGTGATGGCGAGCACCGTGAGGCCGAGGGCCGGCGTCAGGCCGTGCCACAGCGCCAGGTGCTCCGGCTCCGCTCCCGGCAGGGTGGCGGAATAGGGGTGGAAGAGCTCGGTGAGCGGGTCCCCGAAGAACCCGGAGGCGAGCGTGGCCAGGGTGAGCAGGACCGGCGCGACCAGCAGTGCCGTGGACGTGTGGAAGGGGGTCGGTGCCGGGGAGGCGCCGGCCGCTCCCTTCGTCATGAAGGCACCCCAGACGAAGCGCGCGGAGTAGGCGACCGTGAGCACGGACCCGATGACCAGACCGGCGACGGTGAGCCAGCCGGTCGTCGCCGTGAGTGGGCCGTGGGCGGACTCGACGGCCGCGGTGAGCGCGGACTCCTTGGCGACGAAGCCGACGAGCGGTGGCAGACCGGCCATGGACGCCGCGGAGAGGGTCGCGGTGACGGCCAGGAGCGGCGCGCTGCGGGCGACACCGTGCAGCTGGGTCAGGTCGCGGGTGCCGGTCCCTTTGTCGATGATGCCGACGGTGAAGAAGAGCACCGACTTGAAGAGTGCGTGGGAGAGCACGAGTGCCAACGCCGCCAGGCCTGCGGCCTTGGAGCCGATGCCCGCGAGCACGGTCATGAAGCCGAGCTGGCTCACCGTGCCGTAGGCGAGGAGCAGCTTGATGTCGTCCTGCCGCAGGGCTCGCCAGCCGCCGAGGATCATCGTCCACAGGCCGAGGACGAGCAGGACCGGGCGCCACCCGGGGACGTCGGCGAAGATCGGTTCCAGCAGCAGGATGAGGTAGATGCCGGCCTTGACCATCGACGCCGCGTGCAGGTAGGCGCTCACCGGGGTGGGGGCGGCCATCGCGCCGGGCAGCCAGAAGTGGAAGGGGACCTGCGCCGACTTGGTCAGGGCTCCGACGAGCACGAGCAGCACTGCGACATTGGTCAGGGTCCCGGCGGGTGGCGGGTCGGCGAGCATCTCGCTGATCGTGTAGCTCGAGGTCTCGCCGAGGACGA
>JAKDKQ010000138.1 GCA_030453295.1 Janibacter sp. | reverse complement strand
TTTGTCGTGGCCCTCGACCTGCGGCGACCCGGAGCGGCGGACGAGGCCCGGCTCGCTGCCGGGGCGGCCACAGCCATCGCCAACGGACTGGGGCTCACCCCGGCGCTCGTGGACAATGTGGCGACGGCGGCCCAGCTGCGGGACGTGGGCATGCTCGCCCTGGACGGTGCACCGCCGGCCATCATGCGGCGCGACCACTCCACCGCGGCCCGGCAGGTCGTCGGGACGGTCAGCTTCCTCCACCCGACGCTCACCATGATCGACGCCCACCACGAGCGCGTCGACGGGCAGGGCCATCCGCTCGGCCTGGCCGGCGAGCAGATCCCCGTCGGCGGCCGAGTCCTCGCCGTCGCCGACACCTGGGCGCACCTCGTGGCCGAAGGGTGGTCCCCCCGCGACGCCGTCGACCACTGCGAGTCGGTGGTCGGGCAGAGCCTGGACGAGGCCTGCGTGACGGCCCTGCGCCGTGCGCTCGAGCGCGACCAGCTGCCCGCGAGCACGGCATGATCGCCGCGCTGCGCTCGCGGCCCGGACTGGTGCTCTTCGGTCTCGCCGTCATCCTCGGGTCCGCGGCCGCCATCCAGGCAGACGTGACCGCGGCGATGATCACCCCCTTCGCCGTGGTTGCGGTCGGGGCGATGGTCCTCGGCGAGCAGCTGCCGATGCGGATCTCCCGGAGGGTGATCGCGCCGTTGACCACGACGCCGGCTCTCGGGCTGATCCTCGCTCCGCTCGGCGGCCAGGGTGCAGATGCCCCCTCTGCGTGGACGGTCCTGGCGATCGTCTGGCTGAGCATCCTCCTCGGCGGGCTCCTCGCCCGCATCCGGGGGACCTCCGTCGTCGAGGGTTCGCTCGGGTCGCGCTTCATCGGCATGGCGGTGACGACCGGCTTCGCCCGCGGCATCGTCGTCGAGGGGCAGACGCTCGTGGGCTGGGCCTTCGATCCCGATGTCCACCCGGCCATCGGTGCGTCAGGACTGGTCGTCGCGGCCCTGGGCGGCGCGCTCGTGGAGCGCATCGTGGACAACGCCGTCTCCTTCATCGGTGAGGGCCGCCCCTTCGCCCACATCGTCGCCGCCGAGGCCGGGCCGATTGCCGGCATCTCGGTGTCGACCGTCGCATCCGGCCCACTCATCGCCCTCGCCCAACCGGTCCTGGACTGGGCAGCCATCCCGCTGCTGCTCGTGCCGGTTGCCGTCACCTATCTCTCGGTGCGCCGCCTGGTCACCATCCGCCAGTCCCTCGACGAGTCACTGCGGGCGCTGGCCCGCCTCACCGAGGTCGTCGGGCTGACCCGCACCGGGCACGTGCATCGGGTGACCGTCCTGGCGTGCGCCATCGGGCAGGAGATGGGACTCGATCCCGTGGCGCTGCACGAGGTGGAGCGGACGGCCATGCTGCACGACGTCGGCCAGCTCGGGCTGGTCGAGCCGCTGCGCGAGGGCGCGACAATCAACGCCAGTGGCACCGAAGCCGACCAGATGGCCGCAGCCGCACTCCGGATCGTGGGGGACACCCCTCAGCTGGCCTCGCTCGCGCCTCTCGTCGCGCACGTGGGCACGCCCTTCCGCCGCAGTCGCGAGTTCGGCGAGCACATCCCGCTGCCCTCACGGATCGTGCGCGTGGCCAGTGCCTGGGATGACATCACCCAGGGCACCCGCTCACCCCGAGCGCGCATCGTCGCTTTGGAGCGACTGCACCTCGGCCTCGGCTATGACTACGACCCCGAGGTGGTCTCTGCGCTCGAGCGGGCCTTGGAGCTCTGACCCTTCGAGACCGGTTGCTGCGCAACCACCTCAGGGACCGTCAGCGGGCGACCGTCTTCCGCGGCGTGGTCATCGACCCGGTGACATAGCCGGTGCGGCGCACCGTCACCTTGGCGTGGATCTGCTTGCCCTTGTCCCCGTTGTTGAGGGTGTAGGTCTTGGCGGTCTGCCCCGTCTTCGCGACCCCGTCGCGGTACCACTTGTAGGTGTACGTGCTCGGCTTGGGCGTCCACGCGCCGACCATCACGGTGAGCGTCTGACCGGCCCTCATGGTCCCCTTCAGATAGGGACGGGTCGTGGCGTAGATCGGGATGCCGGCGCGGGCGGACGTGGCCGACTTCGACGTGTACCCGGTGCGCTTGGCCGTCACGGTCACCGTGAGGTAGCGGCCGGCGTCCGACTGCGTCGGCACGTAGGTCGACCTCGTCGCTCCGGAGATGTTGGCCCCGTTGCGCCTCCACCGGTAGGTGTAGCTGCTCGGTGTCGGGCTCCACGTCCCCTTCGATGCCGTGAGGGTCTTGCCCACACCCTTGGTGCCGGTGATCGTGGGTGAGCTTGTCAGGACGAAGGGGGCCAAGGTCGCGTTGTTGACGATCCGCACCGTTGCCTCGGTGGAGGTCGCCGAGATCGTGGTGAAGACGACCTTGCCGTCGTAGCTGGTCAGGCTGGCTCCGGGGTGCAGCGTGGCGTCCCCGTCCATGAACCCGTTGGGAGTGGGATCCAGCAGGACGCTCGAGGGCTGAGCAGGGTTGTACCGCAGCACCTTGACCCCGGTGCCGAACCGCGGGGTGGCCAGCGCGTCACGGCCAGCGGCGGTCCGGTACTCGACGTAGTAGAGGGCGCCGGTCTGGGCGTTGGTCACCCTGGCCACGCGCACTCCGGCCCGTCCGGACATCGGCTTGAGGGTGACTGTCGTGCTGCCGGTGCCGACCGTGGCCGCGGCGCTGCTCTCGAGGGTGCCGACCGTGAGCGCCTGTGGGCTGGAGAGCATGGGTGTCCCGCTCTCGGTGTCGGGGCCCATGACGTCGATGCCGTCGCCGTAGGCCATCTCGGAGCAGCCGGACCAGGTACCGCTGGTCGACAGCGCCGCGTCCCGGCAGCTGAGGGCATTGGCGTGGCCGAAGGACATGTTGTGGCCGATCTCGTGCGCCACGGTCTGCGTGCCCAGGGTCGCCGTGTACACCATCCCGCCGCTGTTGGGGGAGTCGCCGAGAGTCCCGAGACCCCAGGAGCAGCCGCTGTTGTCGTAGGAGTTGAGTGGGATCTTCAGCACGAGGCTGGAGTTGGCAGCGAGCTCCCACCCGACGCGGTCGGCGATGTCGAACCAGAGGTTGAAGGGGCTGTCCGAGCAGCTGTAGGGCGAGCTGAGGGCGGGCTTCACCGTGGGGACGCCCAGGCGCACTGTCGCCCGGGAGTTGTCGCTCCAGAAGCTGTCGACGGCGCTGACCTGCGTCCTGGCCTGCGTCGAGGTGACGGGTGAAGGGGTGTCCCCCCTGGGGGTGACCTCGACGTACGTGATGCTGCGGGTGGCCGGGGTGTACGCGGCCAGGGCCTGCGTGACCTTGACGACCTTGACCACGGGCAGCGCTGCGGCGCCCGGCGCGCGGGGGCTGTCGGTGGTGGCCCGGCCGATGGGGCTGTCGGCGGGGGCCGGCGTGGAGTCCGACGCGGCCTGCAGGTCCGAGGGTGAGAGGTCGTGCTGCACCGTGCGTCCACCGAGCCCCGGGACGGTCACGACCCGGTCGCTCGCGGCTGCAGTGGTGATCGGAGCGGGGACGGTGACGTCGAGGGCGACGGTGCTGCCGGGGGTGATGCCGGGCAGGCTGGCTCCGGTGACCGGCACGATGCGTCTGCCCTCGCGCACGGCGAACCACTGCTTGTCACCTGGACGCTCCACCGCGGTGGCGAGCAGGGTGCCCGTGAGGCGCACCCGTGCGTCGGGTGCCGTTGCGGCCGAAGGGGGCCCGGCTGACGCCGAGGACGCGGCGGTCACCACGAGAGCGGCTGTGAGCAGGGCAGGGACAAGGGCCGAGACAAGCCGTGGTGCACGCATCGCAAAGCTCCCGTGTGGCGAAGGGGTGGGGAGCGTCGGGCGAGGATCCGCGGGACGTGGGCTCAATCTAGGCTTCGTTGCGACAAACGGGAAGACCTGTGGTACCGCCACGTCGACCCGTGCGCCGAGCGGTCGGTCAGCGGGCGACCGTCCTCCGCAGGGTGGTCATCGACCCGGTGGCAGAGCCGCTGCGGCGCACCGTCACCTTGGCGTGGACTCGCTTGCCCTTGTCCCCGTTGTTGAGGGTGTAGGTCTTGGCGGTCTGCCCCGTCTTCGCGACCCCGTCGCGGTACCACTTGTAGGTGTACGTGCTCGGCTTGGGCGTCCACGCGCCGACCATCACGGTGAGCGTCTGACCGGCCCTCGTGGTCCCCTTCAGATAGGGACGTTGGGTGGAGTGGATCGGGACGCCGACGCTCGCGGAGGTGCTCGACGCGGTGGCGTACCCGGTCCTGGTGACCTCGACCCTGACGCTGATCCTGCGGCCCGCGTCAGCGGTGGTGGGGGTGTAGGTCCGCTGGGTCGCGCCGGAGATGTTGGCGCCGTTGCGCTTCCACCGGTAGGTGTAGCGCGAGGGCGTCGGCGACCACGTGCCGGTGGACGCGGTGAGGGTCTGGCCGACACGTGGCGTCCCAGAGATCCTGGGCGAGGCACTGCGGGTGAAGCTGCCCAGCCGCGAGGTGTTGACGACCTGCACGACCGCGCTGCCCGCGTCGGCTGACTCGGTCGTGACCGTCACCCGCCCGTCATGACTGGCGAAGGTCTGTCCCACCCTGAGCGCCGTCTGGTTGTCCAGCGTGCCGGTCGGGGTGGGGTCGAGCAGGACGGAGCCGGACCACGGGCTGGTGCGCAGCACGCGCACGCCCGCGTCCTGCCGGCTGGGGTTGTTGGCGTCGCGGCCGGTGGGGGTGCGGTACTCGACCCAGTACGTCACGCCGGTGTTGAGGTTGCTGATGACTGCGGCGCGGGTGCCTTCGCCGCCGGAGAGCGGCGCGAGCGTGACCTGGGTGGTCCCGGACCCGAGCCGCACGGCGGCTGCCGGCGGGAGCAGCCCGTGGCGCAGTGCCTGCGGCGTCGAGAGCATCGGCATCGCTGCGTCGAAGGAGGGACCCATGATGTCGAGCGAGTCGCCGTACTCCGCCTCGTCACAGGTGGTCCACCAGTCGGTCCTGGTGTCGTACTGGGCGTCGGGCTGGCTGGTGCACACGAGCCGGTTGGCGTGGCCGAAGGCCATGTTGTGGCCGAGCTCGTGCGCCAGGACCGGGGCGGCGATGTCGGCGACGTGCAGGACACCGGGGGAGTTGGGGTTGTCGCCGAGGGTGCCGAGTCCGTACCCGCAGCTGGCGCTCGCGGCCGAGGGCAGCTTGAGCACGAGGCTGCGGTTGTCCCGCCACTGCCAGCCGGTGCGCGCGATCGCTTCGTTCCACAGCTTCATCGGGTCGTCGTCGCAGCTGAAGGCCGACGTGTAGTGCTTCAGGATCGTCGGGACGCCGATGCGCAGCTCGCTGCGTGACTGCTCGCGCCAGTAGGCGTCGCTCGCGGCGACCTGCCGCGTCGCGGGCGTGAGGGTGGTCGCCTCGCGGGTCATCCCCCGTGGCGTGACCTCGACATAGGTGATCTGGCGGGTGGCGGGCGCATAGGTCGCGGCGCGAGCCTCCTGCGCCGCAACGAGCTGGGTGACCTCCAGCGGGTCGGTGCCTGGCGCGGTGGCGACGGCGGTGCTGGCCGCGCCCAGCGTCGAGGAGGTCGTGGCGGGGGTGCTGTCGGAGGCGTCTTGCAGGTCCGCTCTGTGCGCGTCGGCGACGACGCTCTGCGGGACCTTGACGTCGACCGTCACCGTGGCGTGCTCGGGGGAGTGCTCTAGAGCGGCGCCAGCCACGGGGACCAGCTGGTTGCCGACCCGCACCGCACTCCACTGCTGGTCGCCGCGCTGCTCGACCGAGGTCCGGATGAGCTCACCGGTGATCCGGACCCTCGCGCTGTCGCCGGGGACGTCGTCGGCCTGTGCGGTGACCGCGGTCGTGACGACCAGGCAGGCGGTGAGCGCTGCGGGGATGAGGTGGCGTGCGCGCATCGGGAGGCTCCGGGCAAAGAGTCGGCGGCACCGGCCGCAGTGACCGTCGTGCGAAGGG
>JAKDKQ010000137.1 GCA_030453295.1 Janibacter sp. | reverse complement strand
AGGAGGGTCCCCGAGCCGGAGACGAGGACGAGGAGACGAAGGGGGGCGCTCACCCCGCGAGTGTAGGTGCCCGTCCTCGGCAGCCGCCGTGGCTGCGGGACCTGCTCACCACGTGGTGTATGCGGAGTCGTTGATCGTGAACCCGTGCTCACCGACCCGACAGGTCATCCCGGTGGAGCGGCTCTCGCACTCTGCCTGATCAGTCCCGACGCTGTGGTCGTACGGGAGGACCGCCTCGTCCTGCGCGGACGAGCCGAGCTCCGTCGACCACCAGCCCGCGTCCTGGGCCTGTGTCGTCGACTGCGCCGTGACCGCATCGCTGATGCAACCGGGGCGGGCACCCTGCGCGTCGACGACCATGCTGGTGCCCATGTCGAACTCGCAGGCGTCCTTGAGGTCGGCCGGGACCGGGAGAGCGCCGCTGCGCAGGTCGCAGCGGGCCACAGCCTCAGGCCCCTGCGTCGACAGAGTGCACACGATCTTGCCGCCCGGGGAGACCCAGCTGGCGCCCGCGGTGTCCTGACCCAACCGGTGGGCCGACGTGGTCGGTGACTGCGACGGTTGACTCGCTGGGCTCGATGTCCCAGTGGCTGGCTCGGCGGGCGAGGACGTCGCCTGCGTGGTGACGGTCACCGTCGTGCCCGACGTCCCGTCCCCGGACTCGCCGGGTCCACCGCAGGCGGTGAGGGCCAGCACGAGGCCACCGACAGCGACAACCGACGAGAGCAGGCGTGGGGTGCGCATGGTCGACGACGCCCTCAGCGGCGCAGGACCCACCAGTCGCGCGCGAGGACGGCGAAGGCCCCGACGGCGAGCTCACCGAAGAGCACCAGCGCGAGCAGGGGCGCGGGAGCGCCCAGGTGGGACAGACGGACCGCCCCGAGCGAGCCGCCGGCGAAGGTGTCGAGCAGTGCGATCGTCACGGCGGCCACGAGGACCGCAGCGACCACGGCCGCGAGCTTGGTCTGGGTCGCGGCCAGTCGGGGCACACAGGCCAGCGCCTCGCGGCCGAGCCAGACGCCGACCGCGATCGGCAGCAGGACGAGCAGGTGGGTGGCCCACGGGAGGTCACCGGGCTGCGGTTGCGCGGCCAGGACGGGGACCATCGGGAGCAGTCCGGCCTCGGCGCCCGACCAGGTCGTCATCGCGCCACCGGTGGTCGAGAAGCCCGGTCCGGCAGCGAGGGACAGCGCCCAGACACCCAGGTTTGGCAGCAGCGCCACCTGGAGCAGGACGAGGACGACCCCGCCGAAGAAGCCGGCGTCAAGGGCCGAGTGGATGTGCGCGACCCGTCCCAGGTGCACCAGGGTGGCCACAGCCACGAGGACCGAGCCGAGCGCAATGAGCAGGACCGCTCCCTTCGCTCCCGGCAGGAGGCCCCGACGCAGCGACAGGGGGGCGCGGACCCACAGGTCGTCCATCTGCTCCGGGAGTCCGTGAGCCCAGACGAGCCCGACGGCGGGTATGACGATCAGGGGCAGGACGAGGCTGAGCAGGACGGGACCCGCGGGCGACATGAGCCCGATGAGCGCAGCCAGCACCCCGACCACCGCATATCCACCGAGCCAGGCACCCTGCACCCGCGGGTCCGGCTGCTCGGGCAGCCCACGACGGGCACCCACCCGAGCGAGGAGGACGAGGAGCGCGGCCCCCAGGAGGGGCGTGAGGGCCAAGGTTGCGTCCCCGAGATGCAGGCGGGCACCACCAGCGACGAGCCACACCAGGCTGCCGGAGCCGACGGCGTCACCGAATCCGGCAGAGGCGCGCGGGACCGCCAGAGCGCCCAACACGACCAGGAGGACAGGGAGCACCCACCCGGCGGCTGCCGTCAGGGCGCCGGCCGCTGCTGCCCGCACCTCGGGCCGTCTCCGAGTACCGTCATCAACGGTCGTGGCCGACCGGATGAGCTCCATCACCGTCACGCCCCCATGGTCACCGACGAAGGGGGATGGGTGGTGGAGGCCAGCCGAGGGTCACGAAAAGATTTCGGTTCCGGGAGCAACCCACATGCACCCGCAGGCGTCTGGAGGGGTGAGATGAAGGGAGGCGAGGCATCCGCCGAGGCCGAGTTCGACGACTTCTACCGCTCCACAGCGCAAGGCGTCGTGCACCTCGTGTATGCCTCCACGGGCGACCTCGAGCTGGCTCGGGACTCCACCCAGGAGGCCTTCGCCAGGGCATGGCAGCGGTGGGACCAGGTGCGCGCCACGGACGAGCCGAGCGCCTGGGTGCGGACCGTGGCTCGGCGCATCGCGATCTCCGCGTGGCGCAAGGACACCAACAGGAACAAGGCGATGGAACGCCACGGGGAGCCTCCATCCCCGGCCGGCCCCACCGTGGACCGGGTGACGGTCGTCGCCGCCTTGCGCACTCTGGGTCCCGAGGTGCGCGAGACCCTCGCGCTGCACTACCTCACCGACATGTCGGTCGAGGAGATCTCCCGGCAGACCGGCGCCCCGCCGGGAACCATCAAGGCACGTCTGCACCGTGGACGAGCACAGCTGGCCAAGGCACTCACCGACAAGGAGGCCCACGATGACTGACCACCACGACGACCAGCCGTGGGGCCTCGAGGACGACGAGCTCGTCCGCTCCGCGCTGGTCTCCCTGCGAGAGGATGTCTCCGCACAACCCCTGCCCGAGCCGGCCTTCGTGCGGGCTCGCGCCGAGGGCCGGGACCAGTCGTCCGACGACACGGTCGTCGACCTGACCACGCGCCGCCGTCGCTCCTTCACGCTGCTCGCCGGAGTGGCCGCTGCCGCGCTCATCGCGACCGGCACCGGCCTCCTCGTGCAGGCCCGGGTCGACACCGCTCCCCCTGCTGCGACCTCCACCGACTCGGCCGGCGAGCCGACGATGCAGATGCTCGACTCGAGCGAGTGGTCAGCGGCCCTCGGCCTGCCCGTCGCGAGCACGCAGGGCACGACCGAGCCTGACGGGCAGTGCTTCCAGACCCCCCGCTCGGACACGTGGGACCGGCGCGTCTCCACGCTCGACGACGGTCGGGTGGTCGCAGGACAGTGGATCGGCACGGCGTCCGGCGGCACGGACGCTCCGACCGATGCGATCGACACGGCCGTGGCCCAGTGCGAAGAGACCTACACCGTCACCCAGCGGGTCACCGAGGACCTCCCGGGCGATGCCAGGTTCCGCTCCTGGCACGCCCGCAGAGGCGATGGTGCGACCTACTGGTGGGTCGAGGCGACCCGCGGGGCGTCGACCTCCTACCTCACCGTCGCCGAGCTCGACGGCATGACCTACACGTCGGAGGAGATGCGCCAGGTCGCTCAGTCCGCACTCGGGGACTTCGACCTCACCGCGTCCCGCAACGCTCCCTGAGGGAGCGACTGCTGACAGCGCCGACCCGGGAACAGGGGGGATCGACCAGGTCGGCGCTGCCCCGCAAGGCTAGACCTGCGCAGACCTCCGCGTCACCACCGCTGAGCCACAGCACAGCGTGTGCTGCGTCACGCTCGTAGACCGCGCAGGGTGACGGCCGTGGACAGCGCAGCCTCCGTGGCCTCACGGCCCTTGTCCTCCTGGGAGCCGGTCAGCCCGGCTCGGGCGATGGCCTGCTCCTCGTTGTCGCAGGTGAGCAGGCCGAACCCGACGGGGGTCCCGGAGTCGAGCGCCACGCGGGAGAGACCGTCGGTCGCGGCCGCGCAGACGTAGTCGAAGTGCGGGGTGCCCCCGCGGATGATGACCCCCAGCGCGATGACCGCGTCGTGGGTGCGGGCCAGCTGGGCCGCGACGACCGGCAGCTCGAAGCTGCCCGCGACCCGCACGAGCGTCGCCTCGAGACCCACCTCTGCGAGCGCTGCCTGCGCTCCGCCGACCAGTCCGTCCATGACCTGGGTGTGCCAGCTCGAGGCGACGATCGCCACCGTGAGGCCCTCAGCCCCCTCCACCTGGATCGTCGGCGCTCCGTGACCACTCATCGTGTGCTCCCTTCGTCGTCGGTACCCGGAAGCCACGGGAGGTCGTGACCCATCCGGTCGCGCTTGGTGCGCAGGTAGCGCAGGTTGTCGCTCGTGACCCGCGGCGGAAGTCCCACCCGGTCGACGACCTCGACGCCGAGCGCGGTGAGCGCCTCGACCTTGGCCGGGTTGTTGCTCAGCAGGCGCACGCTCTCGACCCCGAGGTCACGCAGCATCTGCGCGGCATGCGTGTAGTCCCGGGCATCGACGGGCAGACCCAGGTCGGAGTTGGCGTCGACGGTGTCCGCGCCGCCGTCCTGCGCGGAGTAGGCGCGCAGCTTGTCGACGAGTCCGATGCCTCGCCCTTCGTGCCCGCGGACATAGACGATGACACCGGAGCCGGCCTCGGCGACTGCCGCCTGGGCCGCGTCGAGCTGGGGTCCGCAGTCACAGCGCAGCGAGCCGAAGACGTCGCCCGTCAGGCACTCGCTGTGCACGCGCACCAACGGCGACCCGGACGTGATGTCCCCGTGGACGAGGGCGATGTGCTCGCTGGCGTCGATGCCACTGCGGTATCCGTGGGCCATGAACTCGCCGTGGGCGGTCGGCAGGCGGGTGGAGACCACTCGCTCCACGAGCGACTCGGTCCGGCGCCGCAGGTCGACCAGATCGGCGATGCTCACGAGGGGCCAGCCGCGCTCGTCAGCGAGCTGCCGCAGCTGCGGCAGGCGGGACATCGAGCCGTCCTCCTCGACGACCTCGCAGATGACGCCGGCGGGCGCCCGACCGCCGAGTCGGCACAGGTCGACCGCGGCCTCGGTGTGGCCACGGCGCACGAGCACTCCCCCGTCGCGAGCGCGCAAGGGGAAGACGTGGCCGGGGCGGGCCAGGTCACCGCGCCCCGTCGACGGATCGGCCAGCAAGCGAGCCGTGCGGGCTCGGTCGGCGGCGCTGATCCCTGTGCTCACGCCCTCCCGGGCGTCGACGGAGACGGAGTAGGCGGTCCCCTTGGAGTCCTCGTTGATCGCGGTCATCGGGGGCAGCGCGAGGCGGTCGAGATCCTCGCCCGTCATCGCGACACAGATGACGCCGCTGCCCAGCCGCACCGTGGCACCCATGAGCTCGTCCGTCGCCGCGTCCGCGGCGAAGATGATGTCGCCCTCGTTTTCCCGGTCGTCATCG
Organism: Janibacter sp.; assembly: GCA_030453295.1. Lineage (GTDB taxonomy): Bacteria > Actinomycetota > Actinomycetes > Actinomycetales > Dermatophilaceae > Janibacter. Next base: position 867 of record JAKDKQ010000137.1, on the reverse strand, counting down.
TCGACCACGAGGACCGGCAGTCCGGCAGCGATCGCCTCGACCGCGCTCTCGATGGGGTCGAGCAGGCTGTCGTCGTGGCTCATCGGGTTTCCTTCGGGTCGAGCGCCAGCATGCGCTGCACGTACTTGCCGAGGATGTCGACCTCGACATTGACACGATCGCCGACTCCCTTGCGGCCCAGGGTGGTCAGCTCCAAGGTGGTGGGGATGAGGGCGACCTCGACGTGGTCGTCCCCCACCGCGGTGAGGGTCAGGCTGACGCCGTCGAGGCAGATCGAGCCCTTGTCCACGACGAAGGGGGCCAGCTCGGGGTCGATCGCCAGCCGCACCTCCTCCCACCTGTCGCCGGGACGACGCTCGAGGATGGTCGCGGTGCCGTCGACGTGCCCCTGGACGAGGTGGCCGTCGAGGCGGGCACCGAGGACCATGGCGCGCTCGAGGTTGACCGCGTCGCCAGCGGCCAGGTCACCGAGGGCGGTGCGCCGCAGGCTCTCGGCCATGACGTCGAAGGTGACGACTCCCCCCTTCGCCTCGTGGTCGGTGACGGTCAGGCAGGCGCCGTTGACCGCGATGGAGGCACCGTGCGCGGGGTCGGCGGTGGTGACGCTCCCCCGCACGGTGATCCGGCTGGAGTCCGTGCTCGGTTCGATGGCGACCACCTCCCCGAGCTCTTCGATGATCCCGGTGAACATCAGTGCTCCCTCCTCACGGTGGCCGTGACGGCGATGTCGTCGCCGAGGCGCGTGACATCGGTGGTGGTGAGGCGCAGGGCCTCGGTGATGGTGGTGATGCCGGCATCCGCGAGGACCGGCGAGCCGGCTCCGAGCAGTGCCGGTGCGATGTGGGCCACGACCTCGTCGACGAGGTC
>JAKDKQ010000136.1 GCA_030453295.1 Janibacter sp. | reverse complement strand
CGCCCCCTCCGCGGCCCCCCCCCCCCCCGGCCCCCTGGGGGGCGGCGGCCGCCGACACCCCCCGGTGGTGGGGGGGGCGGTCGCTCTGTGAGCGACCGCAGCTCGGTGTGTACCTGAAAGACCTGTGGTCTCGACGCTCCTTCCTGTGGACGCTCTCCTCCGCGGAGTCGTACGCCAAGAACGAGGAAAACAGCCTCGGCCAGCTCTGGGCCGTGCTCAACCCGGCGCTCCTCATCGCCAGCTACTTCCTGATCTTCGGCCTCCTGCTCGACACCCGCGGCGGGATCGCCAACTACGTCGGCTTCCTGGGCATCGGCGTCGTCATGTTCGCCTTCACCTCAGCGGTCATCACGCGGGGGTCCAAGGCGATCACCGGCCGGATCGGCCTCGTGCGCAGCCTGCACTTCCCTCGCGCGATCTTGCCGATGTCGGTGACGCTCACCGAGCTGCTCGCCGCGCTGCCCGCCTTCGGGCTCGTCTTCGTCCTGATGTTCGCCACCGGTGAGCGTCCCGAGTGGAAGTGGCTCCTCTTCCCCGTCGCGGTGGCCCTCCAGGCGATCGCGCTGCTCGGCTTCGCCTTCATCGGCGCGCGCCTGGTCAACACCTCACGCGACATGGCCAACCTCATCCCGGTGCTCGTCCGGCTGCTGCGCTACGTCTCGGGCGTCTTCTTCCCGGTCGTCCACTACGCCGACCGGGCTCCTGCCGTCGTCGCCCAGATCCTCACCCAGCAACCATTCGCCCTGATGCTCACCACCGGACGTCAGGCCCTGCTCGGGGACCAGCCGCTCGTCCTCACCGACTGGCTCGTCATGACCGCCTGGGCCGTGGGCGTCGTCCTCGTCGGGCTCGTCATCTTCTGGTGGGACGAGGCGAAGTACGGCCGTGGCTGACGACATCCGCACCGAGCCGGCGGCCGCGGCCGGCCCCGACACCCCGCGGCCGGGGGACCCGACCGTCGTCGTGAGTCACCTCGACATCGTCTACGAGGTCCTCGGCGGTGGCCGTCGGCCGGCGGACGAGGACCTCGACGACGACGAGCTGCGTCCCCTGAAGAACCTCCTGCGGCGTCGGCGCGTCGAGCGCACCCGCGAGGTTCATGCCGTCCAGGACGTCAGCTTCATCGCCCGCCACGGCGAGTCGATCGGCATCATCGGCCGCAACGGCTCCGGCAAGTCCACCTTGCTGCGAGCAGTTGCCGGGCTCATCCCCCCTTCGTCCGGCCGCTTGTGGGTTGCCGGCGAGCCCTCCCTGCTCGGGGTCAACGCCGTCCTGATGAAAAATCTCAGCGGCGAGCGCAACATCTACATCGGCGGCCAGGCCCTGGGGCTGAGCAAGACCGAGATCAGTGAACGCTTCGACGAGATCGTCGACTTCTCCGGCATCGGCGATGCCGTGTACCTGCCCATGGGGACCTATTCCTCCGGGATGGGGGCGCGCCTGCGCTTCGCCATCTCGACCGCGGCAGCCCCCGATGTGCTCATGATCGACGAGGCGCTGGCAACCGGCGACGCCGACTTCCGCGAGAAGAGCACCCGGCGCATCGAGGAGATCCGCAAGGAAGCCGCCACGGTCTTCCTCGTGTCGCACTCCAACAGCAGCATCCGACAGGTCTGCGACCGCGTGCTGTGGATGGACAAGGGCCGCCTCCTCATGGACGGACCGACCGAAGAGGTCCTCACGGCCTACGAGGCAACGCTGCCGAAGAAGGCCAGCAAGGCCAAGAAGCCGAGCGTGCCGCAGGATCCCGACGTGCCCGGCACCACTCGCTGGGGCGGCAACCACCGTGTCCAGATCGCTGCGCGGATCACCAGCCGCACCTGGCAGCCTGGCGTCGAGGGCTGCTTCGTCGTCAGTACCCACCAGATGGCCACCGCCCGGATCGTCACACCGGTCGCGGCCCGGCTCGGCTGGCCTCTGCTGTGGGTGCGGCCCGGGGCCCTGCCGGCCACGACCCGCAACGAGCTGGGTCGGTTGGCCCCACAGCGGGTCGTCGTCGTCGGCGACGACGAGCAGATCAACCCCGACACCTTCGAGCGCATCCAGGCGACCGTCGGCGGCGCAGCGGAGCGCTTCGCCCACGACGGAGACGTCGATGTCTCCGCCGCGGTCCTGCGTGGGTTCCCTCCGCGCGACCGATCGACGGTGCACGTCACCCATCGCAACACCACGGGGCGTACTCCCGCCGTCTCCCTCGAGGCCGCCGTCGCCGGTCAGGCCGTCATCGCGTGGGACGCCGAGCACGCTCCCGAGGACCTCCGGGCAGCCCTGCGGGACACCAACCCCGACCGGCTGCTCTTCAGCGGCAACGAGGAGGACTGGCCGAGCGACGGCATCGACGAGCTGCGAGCCGCGGCGGACGCCGAGGTCGAGTTCGGGCTGCGTGGCGGACCGATGTCCTTGGCCGCAGGCCTCTGGGACGAGGTCCCGCCCGGCGGTCGCGTCATGGTGGCCGGACGGTCAACCCTCGAGCTGCTCACAGCGAGCGTGGCCGCTGTGCACAGCGCCACCCCGCTGCTCATCATCGCCCCCGACCGCATCCCCAAGATGGTCCAGCGGACCCTCGAACGCCTGGCGCCCTCCCACGTCGTGCTGGCGGGCAGCGTGGAGTCACTTCCGCCCGAGATCCGACGCACGATCGGTGAGTTCGTCGACCTGGTCATCGACGAGGACGACGAGACGCCATCTGCGTGAGCGCCTCGACAAAGGCCGCGCCCCCCTTCGCCCAGTCGTAGCGCTCCCGCACGAGGTCACGACCACGCTCCCCCATGGCCGCTGCCTGCTCCGGCGCCCGCCACAGCCGTAGCGCGGCATCGGCGACCGCCTGCGGGTCGTCGAAGGGCACGACGACTCCCGCGTCGGCCTCCGCGATGATCCCGCGCGCCAGCGGCAGCGGCGTCGTGATGGCGGGGACGCCGTGAGCCAGGTACTCGACGACCTTGGTCGGCATGGACCCCCGATAGTTGGGCAGGTCGCGCAGGAGGGACAGGCCCGCCAGCGCCCCGTCGATCCTGGCCATCGCCTGCTCGGCCGGCTGGAAGCCGTGCCAGACGACCACGCCCTCCTCGACGCCCGCCTCCATCGCGACGCGGGAGGCCTCGTCACGCGCCGGACCGACGACCTCGAGGATGATCTCCCCGGCCGAGGCGGCATGCGCCAGGCGGGCCCCCTCGACCATGAACTCGCTGCCGCGTGCGCGGGTGAGGTTGCCGACATGGATCAGGCGGGCACCACCGGCTGCGGGGACGGACGGGGGGATGACCACCGCATTGGGCACGACGACGTGCTCCCGGCGGAACCGGTCGGCGTAGGCGTGCTCGGCCAGCAGCAGAGGGTGGCGCCGCTCCACGAGGCGCTCCGCAGCCCGCCAGGCACCCGCGACGGGACGACGAAGGGGGCGGGGCAGCCAGTCCTTGACGGCGAGCGCACCGGCGGGGTCCTCGTGGACATCCCACACGAGGTGGTCCAGGCGCAGTCCCGCTGTGGCGATGAGCAGCTCGGGGTCGTGGACGACGATGACATCGTGCTCTGGGGCCAGTCGACGCACCTGGGCCCGGGCGGCGCGCGCCGCGCCCACGCGCTCACGTCCAGCCGCGCGCGGCAGATCCACGCAGGTCAGGCCACCCTCGGGTGCGGGGACCACCACGGCGTGGGCGCTGAACGGCGCCAGATAGGTCACCTGCCACCCCGCCTCGAGCAGCGCGGCGATCTCACGGTGCCGGATCCTGGAGTCCTGCGGGTGGTGCACGACGGTCACGACGAGGGCGCGCAGCGGCCTTCGGTGTGCGCTGTCGGTCACTTCCGCTCCCCTCGTCCCGTGTCGTCGGGCCGATCCTACGTCGCGTGGCGCGGACCGATGGGACGGAAGCGGCCGGGCTCATGTACCGTTGGCATCACGAGAAACCACACAGATCCGGGTCCGCTCTGGTAGTCCTGCCATTCCCTCGGGAGCGGCGGAGGATCAGCGCCGACCCGCACTAGCGTATGAGGGGGTCACGCCATGGGGCGCGGCCGAGCGAAAGCGAAGCAGACCAAGGTTGCCCGCGAGCTGAAGTACTACTCGCCGGACACCGACCTGCGGGCGCTTGAGTCGGAACTTCACGGTCAGTCCACCAAGCCGGCGGCACGTGCGACGCACGATGACGCACGTGACACGGACTCGGACGACCACGACGACTGGTCGCCGCCACAGCGGTGACTGCCTCTCAGATCAATCCTTGACGACGGGCCTCGGCGGCGGCAGCTTCGCGGCGCCGCACGCCGAGGCGTCCGTACGTGTGGGACAGGTGTGACTTCACCGCTGACTGGCTGAGGTAGAGACGCTCTGCGATCTCCTGGTTGCGCAGACCGGCTTCCACGAGTCGCAGCACCTCCACCTCACGAGCCGTCAGCGGTGAGGTCGCACGTCGTACCCGCTGGACAAGGGGCCCGGTCACGGGCTGCCCCGTCACGGGTTGGTCCGGCTCGGCGACCTCCCCACGGGCAGCAGCCCGGATCGCCGCGCCGATCTGCATCGGCGTGCTCGAGTCAGCCACGCACCCGTGAGCTCCTGCGGCGATGACCTCGTCGGTGGAGTCCACGTCATCGGCCAGGACGATCCACGCCGCACCGGCGACCCGTTGCCGATCCCGCAGCACGTCCACCGGCCCGTCGCCGGCGTCGAGGCCGCCCACCAGCACCACCACATCGACGTCCGGGGTCGACGCGACCTCGGCGAGGGTGGCTGCCGGGGTGGTGACCTCCAGGTCGGGCTCGGCGGCCAGGACCGCGACGAGGGCTTGCCGACGCCGCTCGGCAGCATCGGCCACGAGGACCCGGATGAGGGGTCTCAGGCGTGCTCCCCGACGACCTGCACGGCGCCGCCGTGCACTCCCTTCGCCCCCTGGACGACCTCGATGCCCTCCTGCGGGCGGGTCGTGGCGGCATCAGAGACCTCACCGAGGACCCACGCATCGATGCCGGCTGCCGTGGAGCGCGCGATCGCGGCGTCCACGGACTCCTGCGGCAGCGCCGCGACGAAGCCGATGCCCATGTTGAGCGTGCGCTCCAGGTCCGTGCGAGGCACGGCGCCGAGCTGGCCGATCAGGGAGAAGATCGGCGGCGGGGTCCAGGTGGCGCGGTCGACCCGCGCCAGTGTGCCCTCGGGCAGCACCCGGGCGAGGTTGGCGGCCAGCCCGCCACCCGTGACGTGGCTGAGCGCGTGCACGTCGACGTCGTCGGCCCGCACGAGGTCGAGCAGCGCCTTGGTGTAGATGCGGGTGGGCTCCAGGAGCTCCTCGCCGAGGGTGCGGCCGAGCTCGTCGACCTGCCGGTCGAGCTCCCAACCGGCCGAGGCGATGACCCGGCGCACGAGCGAGTACCCGTTGGAGTGCAGACCCGATGAGGCGAAGGCCAGGACGACATCGCCGGCGGCCACGCGGTCCGGGCCGAGGACCTCATCGCGCTCGACGACGCCGGTGGCGGCGCCCGCCACGTCGTACTCGTCGGGGTCGAGCAGGCCCGGGTGCTCCGCGGTCTCGCCGCCGACGAGGGCCACACCGGCGAGCTCGCACCCCTTCGCGATGCCGGCGACGATGGCCGCGATGCGCTCCGGGACGACCTTGCCGGTCGCGATGTAGTCGGTCATGAAGAGCGGCTCGGCACCGCACACGACGATGTCGTCGACGACCATGCCGACGAGGTCCTGCCCGATCGTGTCGTGACGGTCCAGCGCCTGCGCGATGGCGACCTTGGTCCCCACCCCGTCGGTGGAGGTCGCCAGGACCGGGTGGCGCATGCCCTGCAGCGCGCTGGCGTCGAACATGCCGGCGAAGCCGCCCAGGCCCCCGAGGACCTCCGGGCGGGTGGCGCGGCGCACCGACTCCTTCATCAGGTCGACGGCCTTGTCGCCGGCCTCGACGTCGACGCCGGCGTCGGCATAGGTGATCGGGGTCTGCTGGGTCACGGTCGGCGTACCGCCTCTTCGGTCGGGGT
>JAKDKQ010000135.1 GCA_030453295.1 Janibacter sp. | reverse complement strand
AGGCCGAGAGCCAGTCGTGCCGGTTGGCCAGGACGGTGATCTGCCGGTAGTCGCGCACCTCGAAGAGCTTTTCGGCGCCCCGATGCATGTAGCCCACGATCGGGTCCGCGGAGATGATGCGTTCGCCGTCGAGGACGACCCGCAAGCGCAGGACCCCGTGCGTGGCGGGGTGCTGCGGGCCGATGTTGAGGACCATGTCGGCGCTCGCGAGGGATCCGTCGCCGACCCCGACGTCGAGGGTCCGGGTGCCTGCTGGGCCCGGGGTGCTCGTCATGCCCGCCAGTATGCGCCAGCCCGGTGGACGGAGGGCCTTTTGGCACGATGGTCGGGTGGGTCGCCGACAACGAGCAGCGGGCGCGGGGCTGGTGGCCCTCGCGCTCGGCGTCGGCCTGCTCGCGGGCTGCAGCCATGACTCGGGCGAAGGGGAGAGCGCCACCGGTGTCGCATCGGTCGAGTCCCCGGCCGTGCTGGATCCCTGGTTTGACGCCGTGCGACGCGACGACCGCGATCCCGCGCGGCTCGTCGTCCTCGGCGACTCGGTCAGCGAGGGCTACGGGTTGACCGGCCACCTCGAGCGGCGCTGGGTCGACCGGCTGCAGGCAGGGCTGCGTACCCGGTCGGGCACCCCCAACTGCCCGACGGCCCCCGGCGGGTGGCAGGGCACCACCTCACTCGTGCCGGCCGACTACAGGGCCGCCACCCTTCCCGACCCGGTGGCCTCGGGGCCGAGCGTGCCCGCGCCCACGCTCGGCCCCGGTGGCCGAGGGCGCACGCTCAAACCGGGGGGTGCCGTGACCTGGACCGTCGTGGCCGACTCGGTGGACATCGGCTACCGCACCCGCTTCGCCGGGGGGCCGCTGAGCATCGAGATCGATGGGCAGGCCCCCGCCGACGGCGTGGTGTCCACGGACACCGATCCGCAGGCGGAGCGCCAGGTGTGGTCATCGGGGGACCTCGGCCCGGGTCTCCACACCGTGACGGTGCGCAATGCCTTGCCGCGGAGCAGCTCGTCCTGGGCCACGGTCACGGATCTCACCCCCTTCCGAGGGGACCGCGGCCGGTGCGTGCATGTGCTCGATGCGTCCCGCTCCGGGGTGTCGGCCCGGACCATCGCCCAGACCCCGTCGTACCTGAAGGACTCGCTCTCCCTCGATCCAGACCTGCTCCTCGTGCCCCTGGGATTCAACGACCGTCGCGCCGACATCCCGGCGTCGGAGTTCGGTCGGAGCCTGGACTCCCTCATCCAGCAGGCGCGCGGCATGGGTTACGAGGGGCCGATCCTGCTGGTCGGGTGGTTCACGCCTGCACCCAGTGCCGGGCGGCCGGCCTGGTCCGGCTATCTGCAGCAGATGCAGGCCAGGGTGGACCACGACGGGGTGAGCTTCGTCGACCTGTCGGTGGTCCTGCCACCCGCGGACGCGAGCTCCCGCTACTTCATCGACGGGCTGCACCCGTCGGCCGCCGGACAGCCGCTCATCGCCGACAGCTTCATCGAGATCCTTGCCCCGCCGCAGGAGCAGAGTCTCGCTGGCGACGCCACCTCCTCACCCGACGCGTCGTAGCGCCCACACGAAGTCGCCGGTCCCGGAGCCCGTGAGCGCTGCGGCCTCTGAGGCCCAGGAGAGGGCAGCGAGATAGCGGGCCGGGTCTGTGCGGGCCAGCTCGAGCGGCGGGCGGGTGCCGTCGACGCCCAGGCCGCGCAGCAGGTCCCGCTGCGTGTGCAGCTCGTCGGCCCCGAGAGAGTCCATCGCCACGTGGGCGGTGATGTCGCAGCCTCCGTCGGGGATCGGACGGCAGACGCTGCCGTCGGCGAAGCCGACGAGCGTTCCAGCCGCTGGCCGGGAGCCGAGCCGGTGGCCGTAGTCGACGGCCGCCACGAGACCGGAGCCGACGCGGTCGACGAGGGCGGCGAAGGCGGCGTCCCGGGTGCGCCCGACCTCGACCCGGTCACCGGGTGAGTGAGGGCCCGGCCAGTGCTCGTCGGACCAGTCCCGGTCCGGTCCTGACAGGGGATCACCGAGCGTCTCGGTGCCGTCATCCTCGACGAGGACCGTGCGCAGCCGACCCTGCCCGTCGGCTTGCGCGACCGGGCAGGGCACGACGTCGAGCCACTCGTGAGCGAGGGCGAGGGCGTCCTTGGGCAACCCGAGGTCGGGGAGCCCAGCGCCCCCCGGTGAGCGCACCCACTCGACGCGCGCGGGCAATCCGTCGGGGCGCTCGACGATGTCCACACCGACCAACCGGATCGACGGATCGGCCCGCACCGCAAGGCTGCTCAACAGCTCGCCCCGCCCGCAGGCGACGTCGACGATCGTCGTGAGGGACTCCCTTCGCGTCAGCTCGAGGAGGGCGCCGGCCAGCAGGCCTGCGGCCGGCCCCTGGGCGGAGGTCGCGAAGTGGCCGGCTGGGCCCTCCGCCCTCCGGTAGAAGCCGCCCTCGCCGTACAGGGCCTCGCCCCACGCCTGCTCCCACGTCCGCACCATGCGCACGACCTTAAGGAGATGCGCCCCGAAAGGCGCACGACCTTAAGGAGATGCGGACTGAAAGACGCACGACCTTAAGGAGATGCGGAAGGGGGAGGAGTGGAAGGGGAGGTACCGTCTGGCCGGTGAGCATCCCCGCCCCACCACCGGTCCCTGCGCGTCCCACCCTCAAGGTGGGTGTGGTCGGCGCCGGGCGGGTGGGTGCCGTCCTCGGCGCGGCCCTGCGCTCGGCCGGCCACGAGGTCGTCGCCGTCTCCGCCGTCTCCGAGGAGTCGCGCGAGCGTGCCGACGTGCTCCTGCCGGGCGTGCCCGTGCTGCCCGTGCCCGAGGTCGTGCAGTCGGCCCAGCTGGTGCTCCTCGCCGTCCCCGACGACGCTCTGACAGACCTCGTCGCCGGGCTGCACGCGACCGACACCTGGGTGGCCGGGCAGCTCGTGGCCCACACCTCCGGCAGGCACGGGCTGGCCCCCTTCGCTCCTGTCGCCGACCGGCTGCTGACGATGGCGATCCACCCGGCCATGACCTTCACCGGGACCAGCCTCGACCTGCACCGCCTCACCGAGTGCTGCTTCGGCATCACCACGCCAGAGGCGCTGCGGCCGGTTGCCGAAGCACTCGTCGTCGAGATGGGGAGCGAGGCGGTGTGGGTGCCCGAGGAGTCCCGCGGCCGCTATCACGCAGCGCTGGCCCACGGCAGCAACCACCTGGTCACCCTCGTCGCCCAGGCGATGGAGATCCTGCGCTCGGCGGGCATCGATCCTGCTGACCACGTCCTGCGTCCGCTGCTCCAGGCGAGCCTGGACAACGCGCTCTCCTCCGGAGACGGAGCGCTCACCGGGCCCGTGGCGCGAGGCGATGCGGGTACCGTTGCCGCGCACCTGAGCGAGCTGTCCTCCCTCTCGGAGGACATCGCTCCTGCTTACCGGGCGCAGGCCCGGGCGACCGCGCTGCGCGCCTCGCGCACCGGCCGGTTGCGCAAGGATGCTGCCCAGACCATCTTGACCACCCTCGACGAGGAGACCCGATGACCGCCGCACCTGTCGTCGCCCGCACGCGCGACGAGCTGGCGCCTGCCCGCGCCGCCCTCACCGGCGGCGATGTCGCGGTCGTCATGACGATGGGTGCGCTCCACGAGGGCCATGCCCGGCTCATCCGCACCGCACGGGAGCGCGCTGAGCACGTCATCGTGACGATCTTCCTCAACCCGCTGCAGTTCGGTCCCAAGGAGGACCTGTCGCGCTACCCGCGCACCTTCGACGCGGACCTGGAGATCTGCACCCGCGAGGGCGTCGATCTCGTCTTCGCCCCGACCCCCGATGTCATCTACCCGGACGGTGACCCGGGCGTGCGCATCTCTGCGGGCCCGCTCGGCGATGTGCTCGAGGGGCAGTCCCGGCCGGGGCACTTCGACGGGATGCTCACCGTCGTCGGCAAGCTGATGCACCTGACCCGGGGCGACCTCTTCTACTACGGGCAGAAGGACGCGCAGCAGCTGCTGCTCATCCGGCGGATGGCGCGCGACATCGACTTCCCGGCGAGCGTCGTCGCCGTGCCCACCGTCCGCGAGGAGGACGGGCTGGCACTCAGCAGCCGCAACATGTACCTGTCCGAGAGCGACCGCCAGACCGCGCTCGCGCTCTCCCGCGCACTGCGGGCCGGGGCGGCCCACGCCGAGGAGGGCCCGTCGGCGATCCGGCGGGCGGCTCGCGAGGTCCTCGTCGTGGAGCCGCTCGCGCTCGTCGACTACCTCGTGCTCGTCCATCCGACGACGCTTGACCACGTGCCCGAGTGGTACAAGGGAGAGGCCCTCCTCGCGGTCGCGGCCAAGGTGGGCACGACCCGACTCATCGACAACACGCCGGTCCTCGTCGGCCCCGGTGGGGGCGCGCGCGAGGTCTTCTCGGACCACCCGGACGCCGCGCCGCGGGACTGATCCGCTCACTCTGAGAGAATGACCCCCGGTCATCCGCCGAGACGAAGGACATCCTCGTGCAGCGCTTCATGCTCCACAGCAAGATCCACCGGGCCACGGTCACCCAGGCCGATCTGCACTATGTCGGGTCGCTGACCATCGACATGGACCTCATGGACGCTGCCGGGATGCTCCCCGGGCAGCAGGTCGATGTCGTCGATGTCGACAACGGCAGCCGTCTGACGACCTATGCCATCGAGGGCGAGCGCGGCACCGGCATCGTGTGCATCAACGGCGCAGCTGCCCGGCTGGTCTCACCGGGCGACATCGTCATCATCATCGCCTACGCCGCGATGGACGATCAGGAGGCGCGGACCTTCGAGCCCAATGTCGTCTTCGTCGACGGTGACAACCGGATCGTCGAGCAGTACCACGACGCGGGCGATGTGCCGGAGGGCTACGGGTTGAAGACCTCGGCGGTCACCCACCGCGACCACGCAGGGGACGGCGCTCCCAGTGCATGAGCCGGCTCCGGTCGGCCTGCCGAGGTTCCTGACCTCCCCGCCTCCGGGGTGGACGACTCAGGCCGACGTCCTCGTCGTCGGGTCCGGCATCGCGGGACTGACCTGCGCGCTGCGGCTGCGTGAGCACGTCGACCGCGTCCTGCTGGTCACCAAGACCGAGCTGTCGGCCGGCTCGACCCGGTGGGCGCAAGGCGGCATCGCCGCAGCGCTCGCCCCCGAGGACTCACCCGAGGAGCACCTCGACGACACACTCGTCGCGGGCGTCGGCCTGTGCGACGAGACAGCTGTCGAGGTCCTCGTCACCGAAGGCCCCGCTCGGGTGCGCGAGCTCATCGGGCTCGGGGCGCGCTTCGACACCGATGCGGCCGGCGAGATCACCCTCACGCGCGAAGGGGGGCACCACCGCGACCGGATCGCCCACGCGGGCGGCGATGCGACCGGTGCCGAGATCTCGCGCGCCCTCATCGCGCAGCTCGACGCCGTGCGGGCCGACCCCGGCATCGAGATCATCGAGCACGCGCTCGTCGTCGACCTGCTCACGACCGCCGACGGGAGCGTCGGCGGAGCCACCGTGCACGTCATCGGTGAGGGCGAGATCGACGGGGTCGGGGCGGCCCACGCCCGGGCCGTCGTCCTCGCGACCGGTGGCCTCGGGCAGATCTACTCGGCGACGACCAACCCGCCGGTCGCCACGGGCGACGGCATGGCGGCCGCGCTGCGGGCCGGCGCCGCGCTCGCCGACCTGGAGTTCGTCCAGTTCCACCCCACGGTCATGCACCTGGGGGAGGGTGCGACCGGGCAGCAACCGCTGATCTCCGAGGCCGTGCGTGGAGAGGGCGCCGTGCTCATCGACGAGGCGGGCGAGGCCTTCATGGCCGGGCTGCACCCGATGGCCGATCTCGCGCCGCGCGACGTGGTCGCGCGGGCCATCCTCGAGCGCATGGAGGCGACCGGCACCGACCACGTCCAGCTCGACGCGCGCCACCTCGGCGGCGACTTCCTCGAGCAGCGCTTCCCGACGATCGTCGCGCGCTGCCGCGAGCTCGGGATCGACCCGGCGACCCAGCCGATCCCCGTCGC
>JAKDKQ010000134.1 GCA_030453295.1 Janibacter sp. | reverse complement strand
GTGGCATGGGTCACAGAGTCGAGTCAGAGCTGGTCGCCAATGTCATCGCCGTCCACGTGGCGGCCGATCAGGATGTGGCTGTGGGTGACGAGCTGGTCCTCCTCGAGTCGATGAAGATGGAGATCCCGGTCCTGTCCGAGCGCTCCGGCCGGATCCTCGAGGTCAAGGTCACGGCAGGGGACGTCGTGCAGGAGGGGGAGGTCCTCGTCGTCATCGACGACTGAGCGAGCGTCGGCCCGTCGTCCGGCGGGCCAGCGCACGGCGAAGGGGGCGGGATCCGACACGTGGTCGGGTCCGCCCCCTTCGGGTGTGGCTCCTGGGATCAGGCGCCGCCGGCGCCAGAGCCCTTGTCCTGCTCGTCGGCCTGCGAGATGGCCGACTTGGCGTAGGCGTCGAGCACGTCCTGGGCGCTCTGCAGGGCCTTGGCCGCGTCCTGCCATGCGCTGGAGAACTGCTCCCGGTCGTTGCCGTTCCAGTTGCCCTCGAGGGTGCTCATCTGGGAGGTGCCGTTCTGGCTGACCTCTCCGATCTTGCCAGCCTGCGTGGTCAGCTGACCCGCAACCTCGCGGATCCTGCCAGTGTCCATTCCGTCGGTCAGATTTCCAGCCATGTCAATTCTCCTTCAGATCTCTACGTGTGTGGGTGTGAGTGGGATCAGCCGGCTCAGGAGCCGGAGATGCGCGCCTGCTCGTTGGTCTCGCTCTGCAGCTGGTCCACCAGCGACTCGATGAGCGACTTGATCTTCTCGAGCTGGGGGCGGTGCTGCCCCTCCCACTCGGAGATGAACTTCTCGGAGTCCGCGCCGTTCCAGGCCTCGTTGGCCGCCTGGACCTGCGTGTTGACTGCGGTGATGACGCCGTTGAGCTCTTCGGCGAGGTTGGTCCACTTCGGGAGCTCACCCTTGACGACGTCGAGGTTCATTCCAAGGAACATGCTGTCCTCCTGCGTTGGTGTTGATGATGGTGCTCTGTATGTGTTTCCCCTCGGGCCTTGTCCTGCCCGACTGAGGTCAACCCTAGGGAAGGTCTGGCGAATCGCCCATGGGGAGAACTCCCCACGTCCCTACGTCCTGAGCGAGACGGCTTGAATTCCGTTGCCGCACAACCACATTCGCGATCATCGGATCTCCTCGGGGTTGGCCACCTGGACGATCTGGGCCCGGCCACGCCGGACCAGGACTCCCCGGCCCTCGGGCATGATGACGCGCGCCAGTGGCGGGAAGTTGGTCTTGAAGATCATCGAGGACTCGGAGCCGTCCGGCGCTAGGGCGAGACCTGAGCGAGAGCCCTTGACCAGCCCGGGCAGGCCCATGCTGGTCGTCATGGCGTTGGGGTCGGCCTCGCCCACGACGAAGTGGTCGTTGTCCACGAGCGGCTTGATGGCCTCCTGCAGAGGCATCTGGTACGGCGAGGTGTTGAGGTCGTCGAGCTTTTCGATGATGAGCACCTGCAGCGGTGAGCTCTCGTCGAGAGCCCGCTCCTTGAGCATCGTGCAGAGCTCCTTGATGTCCTCCTCGCGCGTGGCCGTCGACTCGAACTGCGGCATCGAGAGCATCTCGGAGTTACGGCGCAAGGTGATCAGGTGGGCCTGGGCCGAGGGGTTCCACCTCGTGATCGCCTGCACCATCTGCACCATCGCCGAGGTGCGACCACTGCCGGGGGGCCCGGTGACGACGAATCCTCCGCGGGGGTCGAAGGAGACCGGCGCAAGCTCGTCCGAGCTCATCGCGATGACGGGCAGGTTGTCGACCTGACCGGGCAGGCTCGACGCCGGGATGATCTCCGGCAGGGATGCCACCGGCGCTGCCGGGCGGGCCCCGGACTTGGCCATCGTGTCGGCGAACCCGCGCACCATGCGCGACTGCTCCGACGCGTCCGTGGTCCCACCGAGGACGGCCACCTGCACCTCTCGCTTCTTGAACAGCCCTCGGCCCGGGGGCGAGTCCGGAGTGAGCACGTCATTGGGCACCCCGAGGAAGGAGTAGTCGTCCTCGGTCGCCATGCGCAGAACGAAGCGGGACTGGACGGAGGACCCCATCGCCACCGGCAAGCCATTGCGAGCATCGACGGAGAGCACGAAGTGCACGCCCACCGGACGACCGTCGGACAGCAGCGAGGTGAAGGCGTCCAGCCACTTCATGAGCGCGCCCGCCGACTCGTACGCATTGCGGAAGGCACTCAGGCCGTCGACCAGGACGAAGATGCGCGGCTCGTCGGTCTGGCCGGTGAGCTTGCGGTACTGCGTGATGGTCGTGGCATTGGCCCGGGAGTAGCGGATCGCGCGCTCGTCGACCATCTCCCTGAGCATGGTGATCAGGCGCTTGACCCGCTCCTCGTCCTGGCCCGAGATGATGCTGCCGACGTGTGGCAGGTCCTCGAGCATCCCGAGGCCTCGGTTGCCGAAGTCCAGACCGTAGACATGGCACGGACCACCGCGCACGGTGAACCCGGCCGCGATCGCGATCGTGCGCAGGAAGGAGCTCTTGCCCGATCCCGACGCCCCGAAGACCGCCAGGTTGCCCTCGACATCCGGACGGAAGGAGATCGCCGGCTGGCTCTGGCTCTCCGGGTTGTCGGCGATGCCGATGACCAGCTCGTCGTCCCGTCGATCCGTCGGCAGCTTCGCCAGCTCGTACACCTCGGCGAGCTCGGACAGCCACGGCTTGCGCGGGACCGGGATCTGCGCCTCGACGCGCGCCCGCTCGACGGTGTCGACGACCCGCTGGATGTCCGTGGGACCCAGATCGGCCTCCTCGTCCCCCTTCTCCTTCGCCGGCAGCTCCCACGCGAGGGGCGCGCCGAAGGCGAGGGTGGAGACGAGCATGTCCGGCGGGGGCGGGGTGTTGCTCGTCCACCCACCCGCGTAGCCGGTCTGGAAGGGCACGAGACGCCCTGGGCCGGACTTGGCGAGGGCACGCCCCGGGAGCCCGGGGTCGAAGTAGGCCGCGTCCGGCGTCCCGAGGACGTCGGTCGAGTCGTCGGTGTCCGCCATGCGCAGAGCCATGCGCAGGTTGGTGTTGGCCCGCAGGTTGTCCTTGATGACACCAGCCGGACGCTGCGTGGCGAGGATCAGGTGGATACCGAGCGAGCGACCACGCTGGGCGATGTTGACGACGCCGTCGACGAAGTCGGGCACCTCCTGCACCAGGGCCGCGAACTCGTCGACGACGATGATCAGGCTGGGTGGGGCATCGACTTCACCGCGCCGCTCGAGCTCGACGAGGTCCTTGGCCTTGAAGCGGGCGAGCAGGTGCTCGCGGTAGTGCAGCTCCGCGGACAGTGAGGCGAGCGCCCGCCGCACGAGGTGCGGCGAGAGGTCGGTGACCATGCCGACGGTGTGCGGCAGCTGCACGCAGTCGCGGAATGCCGACCCGCCCTTGTAGTCCACGAGGAGGAAGGTCACCCGCTGGGGGCTGTTGGCCGTCGCCATGCCGAGGATCCAGGCCTGGAGCAGCTCCGACTTGCCGGCACCCGTGGTCCCACCCACGAGGGCGTGCGGGCCGTCGGTGCGCAGGTCGACGCTGTGGGTGCCCATCGCGGACTGCCCGATGACGGCACGAAGGGAGCCGGGCTTGCGGCTCGGGGTGGGCGGCGCGTGACGGCCCGTGAGGATCGACCGGTTTTCGTTCCACCGCTCGATGACCGCCATCTCCGAGTGGGCGATCTCGGTCCCCACCAGCGCGAGGTACGAGACGGATCGCGGGATGTCGGAGTCGTCCTGGGCCAGGGCGCTCGAGTCGGTGATGGGCGCCAGCTGACGGGCCACGGTCACTGCCTCGCGCAGCGAGATGAGGTCGGCCTGCACATCGGTGGCCACCTGAGCGGGTCCGACCCAGCCGACCCGGCAGCTCCCGCTCTCCGCGACCTCGACAAAGGTCCGGCACGCGGCCGGCAGCTGCTCCGTCACGGGTGCGACCCAGATGACGACGACACCCGCCGCGGCCCCGGACTCGGCCAGCTGCACCAGGCGCGCACGCTCGACGGGCGCATCGTTGTCGATGAGTACGACGACCGACGGCCCGCTGGCTCCGTCCTTGTTCTGCCCCGAGCGACCGGCGACGATCGACTCGAGCTGCTCCATGATCGCCGAGCATCCGGGGCCGGAGCTGGCCGTCTGCTGCACGTCGAAGGGGCTCTGCGGCGAGGAGGTGTGCGGCACCCACTTCAACCAGTCCCAGTCCCGGGCCGAGGTCGTCGAGGCGAGCGCGCACAGCACGACCTCGGCCGGTGAGTGCGCGGACATCGTCTGCACGACGAGCGAGCGAGCCAGTCCCAGGGCCGCCTCGCGCGGACCGGAGACACCGATCGCGCCGTCGAGCAGCGGGTGGGCGGTGACGGGCACATCAGCGACGACGCCGAGGCCCTGCATGAGGGTCGAGACCTCGAGCCAGGCCTCGGCCCGGGTCCGACCCATCTTGGGCAGCTTGATCTCGCTGCGGCTGGGCCGCACACCCAGGCCCAGCCGGAACTCGAGGTAGCCGGGCTCCCCCGGACGGCGGGTCCACATCAGGGGGTGGTGGACGGCCACGGCCTGCCCGAACTCCGCGACCGCGGGGTGCTCCTGCCGGCGGGTATCGTGCTCCCGGTCCAGCTCGGTCTCGATGTCCTCGACGAGGTAGCCGACGTCCTCGCGGAAGTCCTCCATCGCCTCCTCGAAGTCCAGCCGGACGCGCCGCTTGGACTCCCACGCGTTGGCCAGCATCATCATCGGCATCATGAGCATGAACATGATGGTGAAGCGCGATCGGGTGATGGCGAAGAGGGTCGCCCCCATGAAGACCGGCACGATCATCATCGCGAGCGGGATGCGCTGCGGCTTGCCGCGCTCGGGCAGGTCGGGCACCTCGAACTGGAGCCCCTGGTAGACCGGTGAGATCCGCGGCGACCGGACGAAGGCGACATCGCCGGACTCGGTCGTCGTGACCCCCGCGGCGAGGGTGCGCGCAGAGATCTCGAAGGTCGTGTCACCGATGGTGAAGCTCTCGCCCTCGCGCAGGATGGCCCGGTCGACCTGCTCGTCGGCGACCACCACACCGTTGGACGAGCCGAGGTCGGTGACCTCGACGACATCGGCGACGAGGAGCTTGGCGTGCCGACGCGAGACCGACGCGTCGTTGATCTGCACCTCGCAGTCGCGTCCGCGGCCCACGTGGGAGGTCCCTCGCTGGAGGGGGTACTCCCGTCCCGTGTCGGGACCGGCGACGACCTTGGCCATCGCGATGGGTGCCTCGGTGTCCCTGTACCCCGAAGAACGTCGAGTGACGCTCAGGTGGGCGCCGGAGCGCAGGCCGGACTCCTGGACCGTCGTGTTGGGGTCGACGGCCCGGAAGTTCTCGTCGACCAGCGCCAGGGTCATCTCGCCGAGGTCGGACCTCTCGTAGCTGCTGCCGGCACGCTGGCGCTGCGGGTCCGCGAGCACGAGGTGCTCGGCGAGGTCACCGACGGTGGTCCGTCCGTCGACGGTCGCGACGAGGTCGGTGTCCTCGTTGTCGGACCCACGGAGGGTGAACATCAGCTTCATCGAAGCGCCTTCCGGGTGGGGGCGGTGGTCTTGTCATGGAGTCCGATGTCCTCGCGTCGCGAGAACAGGGGACGGGGGTCGAAGGTCGCCCGCACGCGGGTGACGAAGGGGGTCTCCCGCCGCATCCTGCGGCGCACCCGTCGCAGCTCGGCCTGCCAGGCGGTGACCTCGGCGGGCTGGGGTGGGGCCGGTCCGAAGACCAGCGCATCTGCCCGCAGGGCCGCTGGCACCGCGTCGATGGACGGGCCGAGCGCCCGTGCCTGCTCGATGCGGGTCCCTCCGGCCGGCAACGATCGACCCAGCACGCCGGCCTCCTCGACGAGGTCGTTCCACGCGCGGCCCACCCGACGGTCAGGGGTTCCCCGGCGTAGCCGGGTGGCCCGACGGATGCTGGTGACGACGGGCGTGAAGAGCAGGAGCAGCAGCGGGATCCCGACGAAGACGCCGAGCAGCTGTGCCCACAGGGGCCAGGTCGACGGCGAGGACCAGTCGACGACGGGCTCGGGCGGAGCCGG
>JAKDKQ010000133.1 GCA_030453295.1 Janibacter sp. | reverse complement strand
TCGGCGCCGGCCTGTCGGGTATCGGTGCCGCCCACCGCATCCGCGAGGCCAACCCCGGCATCGAGCTGGCGATCCTCGAGGCGCGCGAGGCGACCGGGGGCACCTGGGACCTCTTCCGCTACCCGGGTGTGCGCTCGGACTCCGACATGTTCACGCTGTCCTTCCCCTTCCGCCCGTGGGAGGGGCGCAAGGCGATCGCCGAGGGCGGCGACATCCTCGACTACATCCGCGAGACGGCCCGCGAGTCGGGTCTCGAGGCGCTGATCCACACCGGTCACCGGGCGCTCGCGGCGAGCTGGTCGAGCGACGAGCAGGAGTGGACCGTCGAGGTCGACACCCCGGCCGGGCGCCGGCAGGTGCGCGCCGGGTTCATCCACCTCGGCAGCGGCTACTACAACTACGAGCAGGCGCACGACGCGGGCTTCGAGGGGGTCGAGGACTTCCGCGGGCGGGTCATCCACCCGCAGTTCTGGCCACAGGACCTCGATCATGCGGGCCAGCGCGTCGTCGTGATCGGCTCCGGCGCCACGGCCGTCACCGTCGTGCCTGCCATGGCCGGCACCGCAGCGCACGTGACGATGCTCCAGCGCACCCCGAGCTATGTCTTCGGGCAGCCGGGGGTCGACCCCTTCGTCCAGGCACTGCGGCGCCGGCTCAGCCCTGCTGCCGTGCAGAAGGCAGCACGGGTGAAGAACCTCGGCATGCAGTATTTCCTCTACGAGCTCTCCCGGTGGCGGCCGCAGGCAGCCAACAAGATCGCCCTGACCGAGCTGCGCCGGCACCTGCCCAAGGACGTCGTCGACGAGCACTTCACCCCGCCGTACAACGTGTGGGACCAGCGCCTGTGCGCCGTGCCCGACGGTGACCTCTACACCGCGATCCGCACCGGTCGCGCGGATGTGGTCACCGGGCACATCGACCGTTTCGTGTCCGAGGGTGTGCGCCTGACCGACGGGCGGGTCGTCGAGGCCGACATCGTCGTCACCGCGACCGGCCTGCTGCTCAAGCTGCTCGGCGGCATGACCTTCACCGTCGATGGCGAGCCGGTGCAGATGGAGCGCGCCTTCGCCTACCGGGGTCTCATGCTCGCGGGCGTGCCCAATGTGTCGATGACCGTGGGGTACGTCAACGCCTCGTGGACGCTGCGCGCCGACCTGGTCAGCAGGTACGTCGCCTCGCTCATCGCCCACATGCGCGACCGGGGTCTGGGTGCCGCGGTCCCGGTCGCGCCCGATGGGATGATCGCCGGCCCGATCCTCGACCTCACGGCGGGCTACGTCCAGCGCGTGGTCGCCGCCTTCCCCAAGGTCGGGGACCGCGCGCCGTGGACGATGCCGCAGAACTACGTCAAGGACAAGATCGCCTTCGCCCGGGCGGACGTGACCACGGACATGCACTTCCTGCCCGTGGGGACGAAGGGGGCCAGCCTCCCGCAGGGTGCGCAGGCACCGGCGGACCTCCCCCTGCCGGGGACGTCCAGCAACGCCGACGGCTCACCCGGCGACGTGCGCGACGAGACCCTCGAGGTGGTCCGGTGAAGCGCCCCGAGCTCGTCGTCGCCGGCGGGACCGCAGTCGTCACGGGCGCGGCCGGCGGCATGGGAGAGCACATCGCCAAGGGCTTGGCGCGGCGCGGGGCCGACCTGGTCATCCTCGACCGTGATGCCGACGGGCTGGCGCGCGTCGCCGCCGACATCGGCCGCGAGACCCCGGGTGCACGGGTGTCGACCCATGTCGTGGACCTCGCGGACCGGGCAGCTGCGGACGCGGTCATCGCCCGCATCCGGGACGCGCATCCGGGCGTGACGATGCTCTTCAACAACGCCGGCGTGGCTGTCGGCGGGCGATTCACGCAGGTGGACGCCGAGGACTTCGACTGGCTCCTCGAGATCAACCTGCTGGCGCCCATCCGCTTCACGCGCGCACTGCTGCCGGTCATGCTCGAAAACGGGGAGGGGCAGGTGGTCAACACCTCGAGCCTCTTCGGGCTCGTCGGTCCGCCCGGGCAGAGCGCCTACTGCACGAGCAAGTTCGGCCTGCGCGGGTTCAGCGAGTCGCTGCGCAGCGAGCTCGAGGAGGAGGGCCAGCCGGTGGGTGTCACGGTCGTCCACCCCGGCGGCATCAAGACCAACATCGCCGTCAACGCTCGGGTCGCGGGCGGGGTCGACCCCGCGGAGGCGGAGCGCAACCGCAAGGCCTTCGCCAAGATGCTCAGCTTTCCCGCGGACAAGGCGGCCGACGAGATCATCGAGGCCGCCGTCGCCCGCAAGCCCCGCCTGCTCATCGGCAACGATGCCAAGGCACTCGACAAGATCGCGCGTCTGTCTCCGTCGCGGTACTGGTCGCTGATGAGTCGCGCGATGGCCCTGGCGGCGAAGCGCAAGTAGCGGCTGCCACGATGGGGGCATGACGATGCCTCAGCAGCTCCAGGGCCGACTGCGCCTCCCGATCATCTCCGCGCCGATGTTCCTCGGGTCGGGGGTGGACCTCGTCGTGGGTGCCTGCCGCGCCGGCGTCGTCGGGACCTTCCCCGCGCTCAACCTGCGCACCACCGAGGACTTCGACGGCTGGCTGACGCAGATCGAGACGGCGCTCGCGCAGCCCGGCCCCGACGGGCGCGAGCCGGCTCCCTACGGTGTGAACTTCATCGTCCACAGCTCCAACAAGCGCATCGAGGCCGACCTCGCGCAGATCGTCGCCCACGAGGTCCCGCTCGTCATCACGAGCCTCGGCGCCGCGAAGGAGGTCGTCGACGCTGTCCACTCATACGGCGGCCTGGTCTTCCACGACGTCACCAACGCGAGATTCGCTCGCAAGGCGGCCGAGGCTGGCGTCGACGGACTGATCCTCGTCTCGGCCGGTGCTGGTGGGCACGCAGGCGGCATCAACCCCTTCGCCCTGATCTCGGAGGTGCGCACCGTCTGGGACGGGCCGCTCATCCTCGGGGGTGCCCTGTCGACCGGTCGTGATGTCCTCGCGGCCCAGGCTGCAGGCGCGGACCTGGCCTACATGGGCACCCGGTTCCTTGCCACGGAGGAGTCGCTCGTCTCGGAGGGCTACCGCGACATGATCGTCGGTTCCGGCGCCGAGCAGATCGTGTACACCCCGTCGATCAGCACGATCCCGGCCAACTTCCTGCGCGGGAGCATCGTCGCTGCCGGCCTCGACCCGGACAACCTGCCGGTGCCGGACAAGGTCGACCTCGGCCACGTCACCAACCCGCACGCAGAGGAGGAGGCCCCCTCCTCGAGCCCTGCGCCCAAGGCGTGGAAGGACGTCTGGAGCGCCGGCCAGTCCGTGGCCGGCATCACCTCAGTCGTCCCCGTCGCCCAGCTCGTCGACCAGCTCGAGGCCGAGTACACCCAGGCGAAGGGGGAGCTGCTCGCCGTCATCGGCGGCTGAGCCCCCTGCCGCCCCCGCCCCCGACGTCGGGTGGAGGTATGCGCGCTGATGATTCGTCGGCGAGCCGGCATCCACCCGCGGAACGCGACGCGAAGGGGGTTGCCCCCTTCGTTAGCGTGGGGTCATGACTGAGCTCCCCACCCGCGTCCTCGGGGACGGCGTTTCCGTCCCCGTCCTCGGCTTCGGCACCTACCCCCTGCGCGGTGACGACGGCGTGCGCGCCATGGTCTCCGCGCTCGAGGTCGGCTACCGGCTCATCGACACGGCGGTCAACTACCGCAACGAGCGCGAGGTCAGCGAGGCGGTGCGCACCAGCGGGCTCGACCGTGGCGATGTCTTCGTCCAGACCAAGGTGCCCGGGCGCGATCACCGCAGCGCCAAGGGCTCGATCGAGACCTCGCTGCAGGTGATGGGCCTGGAGTACCTCGACAGCGTGCTCATCCACTGGCCCAACCCGTCGCAGGGTGGCTACGTGCGGGCGTGGGAGGGGCTGGTCGAGGCCAAGGAGGCCGGTCTCGTCCGGTCGATCGGCGTCAGCAACTTCACGCCGCAGTACCTCGACGAGATCATCGCCGCGACCGGCGTGACCCCGGCGTCCAACCAGATCGAGATGCACCCGGCCTTCCCCCAGGTCGAGCAGCGCGCGGCCGACGCGGAGCGCGGCATCGCCACCCAGGCGTGGAGCCCGATCGGTCGCGGTGAGGTGCTCGATGCAGCGCCGGTCCTGGCCGCCGCCGAGGCGCACGGGGTCACCCCGGCCCAGGCGGTGCTGCGCTGGCATCTGCACCTTGGCTCCCTTCCCCTGCCCAAGTCCGCCGACCCCGGACGTCAGCGCGGCAACCTCGAGGTGCTCGGCTTCGACCTGTCGGAGGCCGAGACCGACGCGATCACTGCGCTCGGCCGACCCGACGGGCGACTCTTCGGCGCCGACCCCGTGTCCCATGAGGAGATGTGATGGAGCTGCTGCCCCGCCTCGACCCCGACGAGGTGCGCCGACTGGACCGCGCGCACGTCTTCCACTCGTGGAGCGCCCAGGACCTCATCGACCCGCCGGCGATCGTGTCCGCACGGGGCAGCCGGTTCACCGACCACACCGGTCGGGAGTACCTCGACTTCGCCAGCCAGCTGGTCAACATCAACCTCGGCCACCAGCACCCCGAGCTCGTCGACGCGATCGCCGAGGCGGCCGGGAGGATGGCGACGATGGCGCCCGGCTTCGCCGTCGAGACCCGCTCGCAGGCGGCCGCGATGATCGCCGAGAGGGCGCCCGGTGACCTCGACTCGGTCTTCTTCACCAACGGTGGTGCGGACGCCAACGAGCACGCGATCCGGATGGCCCGCATCCACACCGGGCGGCACAAGGTCCTCGCGGCCTACCGCAGCTACCACGGTGGCACCGCGGCCGCGATGGCGCTGACTGGTGAGCCGCGTCGCTGGGGGAGCGAGCCGTCCTTCACCGGCGTCGTCCACTACTGGGGTCCCTACCCCTACCGCTCGTCCTTCCACTCCGACAGCGAGGAGCAGGAGTGCGAGCGGGCGCTGGCGCACCTGCGCCAGACCGTCGAGGTCGAGGGTCCGGGTCAGGTCGCCGCGATCGTCCTCGAGACCATCGTCGGGACCAACGGGGTGCTCGTCCCGCCGGACGGCTACCTCGCCGGTGTCCGCGAGCTCTGCGACGAGCACGGCATCGTCATGATCGCCGACGAGGTCATGGCCGGCTTCGGCCGGGCCGGCGAGTGGTTCGCGGTGGACCACTGGGGCATCACGCCTGACCTCATCACCTTCGCGAAGGGGGTCAACTCCGGTTATGTACCCCTCGGTGGCGTCATCGTCAGCGGGGCGATCCGCGAGACCTTCGGCCAGCGGCCGTACCCGGGCGGGCTGACGTACCAAGGACATCCGCTCGCCTGCGCCTCCGCTGTGGCGTCGATGCGGATCTTCGAGCGGGACGACATCATCGGGCGGGCCCGGTCGCTCGGTGAGGACGTCATCGGGCCGGGACTGCGGCAGATCGCCGAGCGTCACCCGAGCGTCGGTGACGTGCGTGGCCTCGGGGTCATGTGGGCGGTCGAGCTCGTGCGTGACCGCGAGACCCGCGAGCCGCTCGTACCCTTCAACGCCACCGGATCCGATGCTGCTCCCATGGGTGAGGTTGCCGCGGCGTGCAAGAAGTCCGGCCTCTGGCCGATGGTCGCGGGCAACCGCGTGCACGTCGTGCCGCCCCTGACGACGAGTCCTGACGAGGTCCGCGAGGGCCTGGCGATCCTCGACGAGGCGCTGTCGGTCGCGGACGCCCACACCCGGTGACCCTGCCGCGGTGGCCGGTGCGGCCCGAGCCGGGCGAGGCGGTGCCTGCCGAGTTCGGCATGTCTGCCTACTGCGTGGCTGATCCGGCGGGTAGGGCTCCCGACCGGGACGCGCTGGTGGTCGTCCACGGCGACGGTGACGACTCGCGCTGGACCTTCGCCGAGGTCGACGACACCGTGCGCGCCGTGGCCGCCGGACTGCTCGGGCTGGGGCTGCGCCCGGGTGAGCGGGTGCTGCTGCGCATGGGCAACCGGGCGGAGTTCCCCTTCGTCTTCTTCGGGGCGATCGCGGCCGGCCTCGTCGCCGTGCCGACGAGCTCGCAGCTGAC
>JAKDKQ010000132.1 GCA_030453295.1 Janibacter sp. | reverse complement strand
GGGGAAGGGCACGCCGTTGACCGTCTCGTAGACGACCGGGCCGAGGAAGCCGATGAGCGCACCCGGCTCGGCGATCGTCATGTGACCGAGCGAGCCCCACGAGGCGAAGACGCCCCCGGTCGTGGGGTGGCGCAGGTAGACGAGGTAGGGCAGACCCGCCGCCTTGTGCGCGACGACCGCCGCGGAGATGTCGACCATCGTCATGAAGGCCGGTGTGCCCTCCTGCATCCGCGTGCCACCGCTGGCGGTCGCCGCGATGAGGGGCAGGCCCTGCGTGGTCGCCCGCCGGATGGCCGCGACGATCCGTCCGGCGGCCGCACGACCGATCGAGCCACCGAGGAAGCGGAACTCGCCGACGATGAGCGCCACCTCGTGCCCGCGGATGCTGGCCCGCCCGGTGAGGATCGACTCGTCGGTGCCGGCGCGCTCGGCAGCCTTGGTCATCGTCGCCCGATAGGTCTCGTCCAGACCGGTGAGGTCGAGGGGCTCGTCCCACGAGACAAAGCTGTCGGTATCGACGACGGTGGTGATGAGCTGCTGGGCACTCGGACGCTGAGGACTCATGCCGTGATGCTCCCACCGCAGCGGCTGGGTAACCTTGCCCGGTGCTTGTGCCCCTGACCACCTTCGTGATGATCGCCGTCGGCGTGCTCGGGCTGATGTCCCTGGGGTACCTCGTGATCAACCGGCTCGTCGACGATGCGCTGCTCCTCGTGACCGCGCTCGTCGAGCTCGGCCTCATCGTGCTGGCGGTCGTGACCGCGATCGTCCACCGCCAGGTCACCGGCACGGGGGAGGGCGCGACGATGCTCGCCTACGCCCTCACGTTGCCGATCCTGCCGCCGATCGTCGTCTTCATCGCCCTGAAGGAAAAGACCCGCTGGGCGATGGGCGTCGTCATCGCCGGCGCCTTCACCGTCGGCGTCATGACCTACCGCATCCTGCAGATCTGGCAGACCAGTGGCCCCGCCTGAGGTCAGCACCGGCACGGGGCCGGGCCGCATCGTCGTCGCCGTCTACGGCGTCCTCGCGCTCGCCGCGACCGGACGCTCGATCCTGCAGGTCACCCAGTACTTCGACCGGGCGCCGCTGGCGTACGTGCTCTCGGCCCTCGCGGCCGTGATCTACATCATCGCGACCGTTGCCCTGGCGAAGGGGGGAG
This sequence comes from Janibacter sp., assembly GCA_030453295.1. Lineage (GTDB taxonomy): Bacteria > Actinomycetota > Actinomycetes > Actinomycetales > Dermatophilaceae > Janibacter. The sequence continues at coordinate 4,877 of JAKDKQ010000132.1, read as the reverse complement.
CCTCCGGCGCCCGCGTGGCCACCGGGGCGATCCTCGTCGAGGCCGTCGGCGTCCTCACGGTGGGGACCCTGTCCTATCTGCAGCCCGACCTGTTCCCGGACAAGACCGTCTGGTCCCACTTCGGGTCCGGCTACGGCTACCTGCCGCTGGTCCTCCCCTTCGTCGGCCTGTGGTGGATCCACCGCGCACGATCTGGACACTCCGCCCGCTAGGTGAGACAGGGCTGGTGGCCCGCGGCTCGTTTCCTATCATCGGAGCAGGTCTTGAGCGCCAGCGCACAGCCCCGGCTTGCTGGCCGGCAACCCTCCTCCGCGGTGGGGTGCCCCGGGAGACGACCCGGTCCGTGGCACCCGCCACGGTCAAGCGCGCACCATGCACAGGAGTGAACCCATGACCGACCAGTCCACGTGGAGCTTCGAGACGAAGCAGATCCATGCCGGCCAGGCCCCCGACCCGACCACGGGCGCCCGGAACCTGCCGATCTACCAGACGACGTCGTACGTCTTCAAGGACACCGAGCACGCCGCCAACCTCTTCGGGCTCAAGGAGCTCGGCAACATCTACACGCGGATCATGAACCCGACCCAGGACGCGGTCGAGCAGAAGATCGCCGCGCTCGAGGGCGGCATCGGGGCCCTGATGACCGCCTCCGGCATGTCCGCGACCACCCTCGCGCTGATGAACCTCGCCGAGGCCGGTGACCACATCGTCGCCAGCGCCGCGCTCTACGGCGGCACGGTCAACCTCCTGCAGCACACCCTGCCCAAGTACGGCATCCAGGTCACGCTCGTCGAGGACCCGCACGACATCGAGCAGTGGAAGGCCGCGGTCAAGCCCAACACCAAGGCCTTCTTCGGCGAGACGATCGGCAACCCCAAGGACATCGTCCTGGACATCGCCGCCATCGCCGACGCCGCCCACGCCGCCGGTGTCCCGCTGGTCGTCGACAACACGATCGCCACGCCCTACGTGCTGCGCCCGATCGAGCACGGCGCCGACATCGTCGTGCATGCCGCCACCAAGTTCCTCGGGGGCCACGGCAACTCGATCGCCGGTGTCATCGTCGACGCAGGGAAATTCGACTACGCGGCCGACCCGGAGAAGTTCCCGAACTACAACGAGCCGGACCCGGGCTACCACGGCCTGCGGTACGGCCCGGACCTGGGGATCAACGGCGTCATGGGCGCCAACCTCTCCTTCATCCTCAAGGCCCGCGTGCAGCTGCTGCGCGACCTCGGTCCGGCGATCTCGCCCTTCAACGCCTTCCTCATCGGGCAGGGCATCGAGACCCTCTCGCTGCGGATGGACCGTCACCTGGCCAACACCGCCAAGGTCGCCGAGTTCCTCGGTGGCCACGCGCAGGTCGACAAGGTCACCTGGGCCTCGCTGCCGACCAGCACCAGCTACGACACCGCGCAGAAGTACACGCCGAAGGGAGCCGGCTCGGTCATCTCCTTCGAGATCTCCGGTGGCCTCGAGGCAGGCAAGAAGTTCGTCGAGGGTCTGACGCTGCACAGCCACCTGGCCAACATCGGTGATGTGCGCTCGCTCGTCATCCACCCCGCGTCGACGACCCACTCGCAGGGCCCGGAGGAGGACCGGATCGCTGCCGGCGTCACCCCCGGCCTCGTGCGGCTGTCCGTCGGTCTCGAAAACGTCGACGACATCATCGCCGACCTCGAGGAAGGCTTCGCTGCCGCGAAGGCCTGATCCTCCTGGACCCCTGAGGAGGTTGCGCAGCAACCGTCTCGAAGGGTCCACGCCGCTGGGCCTGTGGAAATCTCCACGGGCCCAGCGGCGTTTTTTCGTACCGTCGAGGCATGGGCGGACAACGCATATCGATCGACAGCGCGGGCATCGAGGGACTGGGGCGACAGCTGTCCAGCATCGCCGACTACCTGGAGGAGAAGGCGGCCAAGGCCAACAACGACGCGGTGGAGACCTTCGGGTTTCCGAGCTGGGAGGGCACCAACGCGTACGAGGGGGCGATCGGGGACTACGAGCTGGAGCGCAAGCGGGTGTGCAAGCAGCTGCGCGAGCTGGGGAAGCTGGCCAAGGACGCGGGCTCCTGGTACGTGGAGACCGAGGACCTCATCGACCAACGCAACCGAGGGATCCTCTGATGGCGCTCCACGACCCGGGGACCATCGAGGAGGGCGACCCCGCGATGATCCGTGCCGAGGCCGACGAGCTGAAGACCGTCGCCGCCAACATCCACACCGTCGCCGAGATGCTGCGCACGGTCACGACGAAAGGGGTGTGGGACTCCTGCTCGGGGACGATGTTCGACGAGGAGGTGGGCGCGACCCCTGACGACCTCGTGGCCATCGCCAACCGGCTGGCCGGGACCGAGCGGATCATCCGTCCGTACGCCGACCGGCTCGAGACGAGCCAGACGACGCTCACGCGGATCCGTGCCCGCTACGACGACAACGTCACGACATCGGACGAGCGCCGGGCGACGCTGGCGACGATGACGCCCGATGACCCGGAGTACGCGAGCGTGGACCGGGAGTACCGGGCGGCGAGCAACGCGCGGGAGACCAACAAGCGCGAGTTCACCCGTGAGGCCGAGGAGGCCAGTGCCGACGAGCGGGCCGTGGCGACCCGGCTGGGTGACGTGGCGCCGGAGCTGACCGACCCGCGGGCCTACAACGCCTTCGAGAAGTCGAGCCGGACGGGCACCAGCTCACTGGTCCACAACCCGGTCGTCGACTGGCTCCCCCTCTTCAAGCCAATGTCCGTCCTCGGCGTGGGAGATCCCATCGGCAAGCTGGGTCGCCGCGTCGTGTACGGCGAGGGCAGCTACAAGGACGTCAGTGCGAGCACCGTCATCGCAGGCCTGAACACAGTCCTCCCCGTGAGCAAGAAGGTGGCCGCCAAGAACACCTTCCGCGGGAGTGGCCGTGCGGAGCGCCTGCGGGGGATCAAGGCTGCCGACAAGTCCACCAACCCGATCGCACGCCAGCGGATCGTGGCCAATGCCAAGGTCTCCGCGCGACACCAGGTGGCCACGTCGAAGGTCAGGCTGAAGGACAAGGTCAGCGACACGATGGCGCAGAAGTCCGGTGCCCGGCTCATCGACGACTTCGCGACCGACTGGGCGGCGGTCGCCGGCTCGGGCCGCGTCCGCAAGGGGGGCGTGGTCATCAAGTACTCGGTGAAGGCGACGAACCACACCATCACGCAGGTCGACGCGGCGAAGAAGCACAAGGAGAGCTACGACCGGCTCACCGAGTCCTCCGCGGAGCGCACGGCCCGGCAGGAGCAGGAGGAGGCCGCCGAGCGCCGGAAGGTGGCCGATCAGCAGCGCCGCGATGCAGCGGTCGACGACCTGACGACGCGACCTGTCGCGAGTCCGATCCCGTGAAGGCCGCCAAAACTCCGTTGCGACGCCGTCAGCCGGGTGCGAGCGTGACGCCATGCCCTCCGACATCCACGTCACCCGCATCGACCCCGCCGACGACGCAGCGGTCCAGCAGATCCTCGATCTTGACGAGCTCGTCTGGTCCGCATCCGGCCGGGTGCCACGGGTGGCTGCGCTGCGCGACACCCCACGACGGGCCGGTTTCATCGCCACCCGTGACGGGGAGCCGGCGGGCATCGCGGGCTCGTGGGACGTCGAGCTGTCCGTCCCGACGGCGAAGGGGGGCGCCTCCCTTCGCCCCGCAGAGGGCCTGACCTGGGTGGGCGTGCACCCCGACCACCGGCGCACAGGAGTGCTCAGCGCCCTGATGCGCCACCACCTGCGCTGGACCCGCGAGGAGCAGGGCCGCTCGATCGCCGTGCTCAAGGCGTCCGAGCCGGGGATCTACGGCCGGTTCGGCTACGGCGTCGCCAGCTCCGAGCTGATGTCGACCTTCGCGCGGGGGACGACGTTCGCTGCGCCGCAGTCGGTCCGCGAGGTCGCCGGGCTCACCACCCTGAGGACCACGACGGCGAGCCCCGACCAGGGCGCGCGATGGCACGCCCTCGCGCGCGAGTGCGCGACCACCCTGCCCGGGCACCTCGTGCGCAGCGCCGAGGACAGTCAGCGGCTGCTCACCGACACCCCGGAGAGCCGCGGCGAGCGAGAGCCGGCACGGCTGCTGTGGGCGACCCGCGAGGGTCGGGACGTCGGGTGTGCCTACTTCCACCGCACGCCCAAGTGGGACGACGGGAGCGCCGCGGGCAAGGTGGGGGTCTTCTTCCTCCTGTCGGTGGACGCGGGGGCGCGCCTCGCGCTCGCCGAGCGGCTCGTCGATCTCGACCTGATGGGCAGCACCGAGTACTGGGTGGCACCCGACGACGTCCTCGCGCTCTGGCAGCCCTCGCTCCGGTCGCTGAGCGTCAGCGGCGTCGCCGACAACCTGTGGGTCCGCCTCGTCGACCTGCCGACCGCCGTCGCCGAGCGCGGTCACGCCGCGGACGTCGACGTCGTCGTGCAGGTGCGCGACGAGATCCTCACCGCCCAGGCCGGCACGTGGCGCTGGACCGCCGGTGCGGGCGTCGGCGCGCTGGTCCGCAGTGACCTCGAGCCGGACGTCGTCCTCGACATCAGCGACCTCGGCGCGGTCTGGTTGGGTGGGCAGTCGCTGGCCGCCCGGGCCGCCGCCGGCCACGTCACCGGCGATCGCGACGCCATCGCGCAGCTGGACCTCGCCCTGCGCACCCCGATCGGCCCGGTCGGGACCATCGACTTCTGACCCCTCGAGACGGTTGCTGCGCAACCTCCTCGGGGAGCGGGGAGACGGTTGCTGCGCAACCTCCTCGGGGAGCGGGGACAAGGAGGCACGTATCCTGACCGCCATGTCCACCCCCCTTCGCGAAGCCATGCCCGCGGAGGAGCTGCACTACCCGCAGGACCTGCCGGTCGTCGAGCGCAAGGACGACATCGC
>JAKDKQ010000131.1 GCA_030453295.1 Janibacter sp. | reverse complement strand
GTGAGGTAGAGCATCGCCGCGACGAACCAGGGGAAGAACTTCGGCCCGACCGGGTCGGTCTCGGCGAAGTCGTTGCGTAGACCGGCCGCGTCGACGACGAGGATCGTCGCGACGACGACGAGGAAGGCCACGACGAGGAACTGGGCGAGGTCGCGGCGGCGCTCGGGTGGCGCAGTCGCCGGGGTGGCGGTGGTCTCGATGGTGTCGCTCACAGCAGGCCCAGCTCCTTCAGGGTGGTCTCGACGCGCTCGTCCTGCGAGGCGAGGAAATCGCCGAACTCGTCTCCGGTCATCCAGGCATCGGTCCAGTTGTTCTTCTTCAGCGCGTCCTTCCACTCCGGGCTGTCGTGCATCTCCTGGAGCAGCTCGATGAGCTGGTCACGTCGCGCGGTGGGGATGCCGGGCGGCGCGAGGACACCGCGCCAGTTGATGAAGGTCAGGTCGACGTCAGACTCCTTGAGCGTCGGTGCGTCAATACCGGGGACCCGCTCCTCACCGGAGGTCGCGAGGACCTTGACCTGCCCCTTCTTGATCTGCTCGGCGTACTCGCCGAGGCCACTCATGCCGGCCTTGATCTTCGAGCCGAGCAGGGCGGGGAGGAGGTCACCGCCACCGTCGAAGGTGATGTAGTTGACCTCGCGTGGGTCGATGTCGACCGCCTTGGCGAACTCCATCGGGAAGAGGTGGTCCGGTCCGCCGGGGGAGGAGCCGCCACCGATGGTCACGGCCTTGGGGTCCTTCGTCCAGGCGTCGATGAGGCTCTTGATGTCCTTGTGCGGCGAGTCGGCCGGGACGATGACCCCTTCGGACTCCTGGATCAGCCGCGCGAGGGGGGTCATGCCCGAGACGCGGGCCTGCGACTTGTTGGTGAAGGTCGCGCCGACGACACCCAGACCCATGGCCATCATGAGGTCCTCGTTGCCGCGCTCGTTGGCCAACCGCGCCATGGCGACGGTCCCGCCGGCGCCGATGACGTTGAAGACCTCGAAGCGGCTGGTGATCTCGGTGTCCTCCATGACCCGGACCGCGGCCCGACCGGTGAGGTCATAGCCGCCGCCGGGGGAGTTGGGGATCATCATGCGCAGCCGGGTGGAGCCGGAGTCGTCACCTCGGGTCACTCCGCACGCAGCGAGCGAAGGGAGAGTGAGGGCGCCGAGGGAGGCCAGCAGCAGGGTGCGGCGTCGGAGACCGGGGGACATGTCGGGCACGCCTTCGTGTGGATGGGGAAAGATGGGCACACCCCGATGGTGACCTCCTGCTGTGCCCCGCGTCACCATTGCGGTCACAAAGGAGGTTGTGGTCTTTGCGGTCCCTGACCCGACCCGTCCCGTCGTCCAGGCAGTGGAGCCTCGCGGCGCAGTTCCTCGTCTGGCAGCTCCTGGCCCTGCTGCTCGTGCTCGTCGTCATCGCCGGCATCACCGTCCAGCAGTCCACCGAGGACTTCCGCTCGTCCCGACAGACGCGGATGCTCGCTGTGGCCGAGTCGCTGGCGGCGACACCGGTGGTCCGGTCCGAGCTGGTCGAAGGGGGTAACCGTCGCGCCCTCGAGGGGCAGATCGGCCGGGCGGCGAGCCTGTCAGGTGCCCGGCGGGTCCAGCTCGTGGGCCTCGACGGGCGGGTGGCAGCGTCCACAGATGCCTCGGAGACCGGGTCGCCCGCGACCTTGGGAGCGCCGGTGGGCGAGGGGCGATCCTGGTCAGGCGACCTGCAGATCGACGGGGAGGACACCGTCGGCGGGCAGGCTCCGGTGATCGGCGACGACGAGCAGGTCCTCGGGACGGCCCTGGTCGTCGAGGACTACCCGTCGTGGTCGGAGAGGTTGCTCGACGCGGCGCCCGACCTGCTGCTCTTCCTCGGGGCGGCAGCCGCCCTGGGGGTGACCGGTGCCTTCGGCCTCTCGCGGCTGATCCGTCGCCAGACCCGCGGGCTGGAGCCGGCAGCCATCGCTCGGCTCGCGGATCACCAGGAGGCCCTGCTCACCGGGATCCATGAGGGCGTCATCGGGGTCAACGGCGCGGGCGTGATGACGCTCGTCAACACCTCCGCCCAGGACCTGCTCGGCCTGACGGAGCGTGATGTCGGCCGGTCGGTGACCGGCCTCGACCTGCACCACGGGGTAGCGGCCTTCCTCGCCGAGGGCGGGGACAGCGATCCCACGCTCATCGTCGTCGACGATCGCACCCTCGTGCTGACCCGGCGACGCACCTTCTTCGACGGACGCGCGATCGGCACGGTGACGACGGTGGTCGACCGGAGCGACCTGCTCGCTCTGCAGAGCCAGGTCTCGGCGCAGGCGAGCATCACCGACGCGCTGCGGGCGCAGACACACGAGTTCGACAACCGGCTGCACACCATTTCGGGGTTGGTGCAGCTGGAGGAGTACGACGAGGTCGTGGCCCTGATTGCCGACGTCAACCGCAGACGCACGGAGATCAGCGACTCGGTGACTCGATATGTGGAGGACCCGCGCGTCGCAGCGCTGCTCATCGCCAAGGTCACGGCTGCTTCGGAGATCGGGATCGACCTGTCGATCGAGCCGGAGTCGAGCCTGCCCCGGTTGGACCCGGCCACTGCGGCGGATGTCATCACCGTGATGGGCAATCTCATCGACAACGCGCTGGACGCCACGCGGGCCAATGGTGGTCACGAGTCGTCGGTGAGACTGACCGTGGAGTCGGACGGAGGCCCTCGGGTGCGGGTCGCGGACACGGGCGCCGGGATTGCCCCGGAGGACGTCGAGCGGGTCTTCGAGCGCGGCTGGTCGACCAAGCCCACGGGTGCGGCCGGCCGTGGGATCGGGCTCGCCCTCGTCCAGGCCGTATGCTCCCGTGGCGGTGGCCGGGTGACGGTCATGCAGGGAGACCACGGCGCCGTCTTCACCGCGTCCTTGGGTGGCGCCGGCTCCGGGAGTCACGATGAGGGAGGCGCACGTGAGCGAGACCATTGACGTCCTCGTCGTCGACGACGACTTCCTCGTCGTCAAGGTGCACACCCGCTTCGTCGAGAGCGTGCCCGGCTTCCGGGTGGTCGCCACGGCTGCGACGGGGCAGTCTGCGCTCGACGCCGTGCGCGAGCACGATCCGCACCTCGTGCTCCTGGACGTGCACCTGCCCGACATGACCGGCATCGAGGTGCTGCGCCGGCTGCGGGCCGAGGGTTCCGAGGTCGGCGTGCTCATGGTGACCGCGGCTCGTGAGGTCGAGCAGGTCCGGGCGGCCCGCAGCAGTGGGGCCTTCGGCTACCTCGTCAAGCCCTTCGGGCAAGCGGACCTCGCCGCGCGTCTCGTGGACTTCCGGTCCGAGCTGCAGCGGTTGGATCAGGTCGACGAGCAGGAGGCCGGGCAGGAGGACATTGACGCGATCTTCGCTGGCCCCTCGGGCGCCGGGAGTGCACCCGCCCCGCTGCCCAAGGGGCTGAGCGCCGAGACCGGTGAGCTCGTCCTGACGGCGGTGCGCGAGGCGGGGGACCTCTCGGCGAGCGAGTGCGGGGACGTCGTGGGCCTCGCCCGCGTCACGGCGCGACGCTACCTCGAGCACTTCGCCGCCGCGGGCGCCCTGGAGGGACGCCAGCAGTACGGCCGGGTGGGCCGTCCCGAGCGGCGGTACCGCCTCCCTTCGTCCGCATCGTGACCCGCGTCATGCCCGGCTGAGCTCAGGAGTATGGTGCTGGGCATGCGGACGGACCTCCTCCTTCTCTGCCGCGGCGAGGCCTGACACACGGCCACCTCGTCGCGGAGTTCGTGGTGCCGACCAGCCCCAGACCCCACGTGACGAAGGACGAAGCATGATCCACTCCCAGCTGCCGACCGCGATGCCGGTCCGCAAGTACGTTCCCTTCCAGGACCAGATCGCGGTCGAGCTGCCCGACCGCACCTGGCCCGACCAGGTGATGACCAAGGCACCCCGCTGGTGCGCGGTCGACCTGCGCGACGGCAACCAGGCCCTCATCGACCCGATGGACGCCGACCGCAAGCTCATGCTCTTCCAGTTGCTGGTCAAGATGGGCTACAAGGAGATCGAGGTCGGCTTCCCCAGCGCGAGCGAGACCGACTACAACTTCTGCCGCGAGCTGATCGACGGTGGTCACATCCCCGACGACGTGACGATCCAGGTGCTCACCCAGTGCCGCGACCACCTCATCGAGCGCACCTTCGACGCCATCTCGGGGAGCAAGCAGGCGATCGTCCACTTCTACAACTCGACCTCCGTGCTGCAGCGTCGGGTCGTCTTCAACTCCGACCAGGACGGCATCATCGACATCGCGCTGCAGGGCGCGCGGCTGTGCAAAAAGCTCGAGGAGACGATCCCCGACACCGACGTGTACTACGAGTACTCGCCGGAGTCCTACACGGGCACTGAGCTCGACTTCGCGGCCCGCATCTGCAACGAGGTCATCGACGTCATCGACCCGACGCCGGACCACAAGATGATCATCAACCTGCCGGCCACGGTCGAGATGGCCAGCCCCAATGTCTACGCGGACTCGATCGAGTGGATGAGCCGCAACCTCGAGCGTCGCGAGTCGGTCATGCTCTCGCTGCACCCGCACAACGACCGGGGCGAAGGGGTGGCTGCCGCCGAGCTCGGCTACCTCGCCGGAGCCGACCGGATCGAGGGCTGCCTCTTCGGCAATGGCGAGCGCACGGGCAATGTCGACCTGGTGACGCTGGGGATGAACCTCTTCAGCCAGGGCATCGACCCGCAGATCGACTTCTCCCAGATGGACGAGATCCGTCGCACGGTCGAGCACTGCACCCAGCTGCCCGTGCACCCGCGCCACCCGTGGGGCGGCGACCTCGTGTACACCGCCTTCTCCGGGTCGCACCAGGACGCGATCAAGAAGGGCTTCGAGGACATGGAGGCCCGCGCCAAGGACGCCGGCACCGACGTCAACGGCATCGACTGGGGCGTGCCCTACCTGCCGATCGACCCCCACGACATCGGTCGCTCCTACGAGGCGGTCGTGCGCGTCAACAGCCAGTCCGGCAAGGGCGGGGTGGCCTACCTGCTGAAGTCGGAGCAGGGGCTGGACCTGCCGCGCCGCCTGCAGATGGAGTTCTCGGCCGTCGTGCAGCGCAAGACCGACGCCGACGGTGGCGAGATGAGCGGTCTGGCCCTGTGGGACGTCTTCAACGACGAGTACCTGCACAGCGAGGACCGTGACGGGTGGGGCCGGTTCCAGCCTGTGCGCACCACGCTCACCGGTGAGGACAGCGGTCTCGACCGGATCGAGGGGCACATCCTCGATGGCGGCCAGGAGATCGCGATCGCGGGGAGTGGCAACGGCCCCATCGCTGCCTTCCTCGACGCGCTCGCCCCGCTGGGGATCGACGTGCGGGTCCTCGACTACGCCGAGCACGCGCTGTCCGCCGGTGGCGACGCGCGCGCCGCGTCCTACGTCGAGTGCGCCGTCGGCGAGCGGGTGCTGTGGGGTGTCGGTCTGCACGACTCGATCGTCAAGGCCTCGCTGCGCGCGATCCTCTCCGCGGTCAACCGCGCAGAGCGGGACGCGCAGGCCTGACCGGCGTCACCTGGGACCCAGGATTCTCGGGTGACCCGATAAACCTCGCCTTGGCAAGAGTTTCACACTCTTGCCAAGGCGAGGTTTGTCTTGTCGAGCGTGCTGCGGGTGACGCTCCGGCGGTTCAGGCGATCCTCCCGGGATCGCGCCGGCGGTGGATGGCGGCGCCCAGGAGACTCGTGAGCAGGAGCACCACGCCTGCCACGAGGAGCGCGCCGGCTGCGCCGAGCGACCCCTCGCCGAGGTCGAAGGCGGCCTGAGTGCTCGCTGCCGTCGCTGTCATGACGCCGACCGCCAGATAGGGCCACGCCCGAGTCGCCGCGTATCCGGCGAGAGCCACGGCGGCCAGCAGGCCGAGGGCGATGTAGGCAGGAGTGAGGTCGTCCCAGACGCCGTACACCGCTTGGGCGGCACCTGCGGCGAGGGCTCCGGCGGTGAGACGACCCGTCTGTCGCGTGTACAGGTGACCCGACTCAGCGAGGGCGACAAGGGCCAGCGCTGCGACCAGCAGCAGCACGCTGAAGAGCGCGTAGCTGAAGGACCACTC
>JAKDKQ010000130.1 GCA_030453295.1 Janibacter sp. | reverse complement strand
GGGCGACGCCGACGAGCAGCGAGACGACCAGCGCCCAGCCGGTCCGACCGCGGACCGCGCCTCGCGGGACGAGCGGCGAGGCAGCCGTGTGGTGCCGCCAGACATAGGCCAGCGCCGCGACGACGGCGACCGGCAGCAGGGCGTATCCGAGCGGGCCGACGACCTCGGACTCCGGGTCGGCGGAGGAAAAGGTGAGCACGATGCACCCCAGCGCAGTGCCGAGCAGCACCGCGCCGGGCAGGTCACTCTCGCGCAGCGGTGGCCACCAGCGGCGGACCGTCAGCACGACGAGCAGCACGACGAGAGCGAGCGTCACCGCCCCGATCGGCGTGAGCAGCCGGCTGTCCCCGGCGAAGGGGACGAAGGGCAGCCCGAGGTAGACATCCGTCGCGAGCGAAGGGGGTGCCGCCAGCGTCAGCCAGAGCAGGCCGACCGTGAGCACCCCGAGCGCCGTGGTGACCACGCGAGGACGGGAGCGGTCCACCCCCTGGTTCCTGAGGAGGCCGCCCGCGGCCGTCTCGAAGGGCGCGCCACGGGTCACGAAGGCGATCGCGAGGAAGAGCAGGATGCCGAGGACGACATTGAGCCAGAAGATCGCCCGCCAGTCGGCGACGGCGAGGACGGCCGCGCCCAGCAGCGGACCGAGGACGGAGCCCAGCTCCTGGACGGCGCCGACGATGCCGAGAGGCATCCCGCGTCGTCCCGGCGGCCACAGGTCGGCGACGAGCGCGAGGGTCGCGGGGACCAGCCCGCCACCACCGATGCCCTGGACGACGCGTCCGGCGACGAGGATGTCGAGGTCGACGGCCAGCGCGGTGATGCCGGACCCGATGACGAAGACGACGAGGCACCCCAGCAGGATCCGCGAGCGCGAGATGACATCCGCCAGGCGACCGATGAGCGGCAGGACGGCGATGTAGCCGAGGAGGAACCCCGAGATGATCGGGGCGGCGCGCTGGAGGTTGTCCAGGCCGAGCCCGACGCCGCTCATCATGTCCGTGAGCGCGAGGACCACGACATAGGTGTCGGCCGCGGCGAGCGCGACCGCCGTCGAGGCGAGGGCGAGCAGGGTCCGGGGGTTGGTCCCGGTCATGGGGCCACCCATGTCAGGTCGAGGGCTTGTCGATCGTGACGCTCTGGCCGTAGTCCTTGAGGGTGAGCGTGAAGGTGGTCTGCGCCTCCTTGTAGAAGTCCCCCGTGATCTTCACCGAGCGCAGCTCGCCGCTCTCGGGCTCGATGCCGTAGGTGACGTCGAAGGTCTCGCCGCCCTCGCCGAGACCGAAGAGTCGCTTGATGTCGGCCTTGGGGACCGTGCCGGTGTACTCCTGCAGGACGGTGTCGCCGGCTCGGGTGCGCTCCCCCTCGACCGCGTCGCTGGTGTGGGCGAGGATCTGGTCGACCCCGCTGCCCGTGCGGAAGAACTCGGCCGGGTTGGGTGCGCCGAGGTCGGCCATGTCGACCGGGTTGAAGTCCTTGGTGAAGAAGGACATCCAGGTGTCCTTGTCGATGGCGATGATCTCGACACCCGCGGAGTTGCCGTCGATGACGCCCGTCACCTGCCCCTGGAACTTGGGGGTGGCTGTGTCGATGACGCCGGAGCCGTTGGCGGCGCTCACGCCGTTGCGCCCCTTGGGGATCGCCGACTGCTTGAGGTCGAAACCGACGCTGCCGGCATCGACAAAGGTCGTGCGGGCGGTCTCGAGGGCTTCGGCCGGTGGGGCCGCGTCCTCGAAGGCCGAGCACCCGGAGACCAGACCCAGGGTCAGGGCGAGGGGCACGGCGGCAAGCAGTGAACGTCGTCGCATGTCGGCCAACCTAACCGCTGACGGGTCGCTCGTGCCCGACCTGTGTCCTCCCCCTCAGGAGAGGCTCCCCGCGACGCGCAGCAGCGCGTCCCGCGCGGGAGCGGCACGGCGTGTCGTCGCGGCGCGCAGCCCGAAGGAGGCCGCGGTCCGCAGGACCTGGCCGCGCAGGTGGCGGCGCCTGCTGAAGGCGCGGGGCGCTCCCTTCGTCCCGTGGCGGTGGACCATCTCCGCGAGGACCGCCGCGTCCTCGAGCGCCTCGTTGGCACCGCGACCGAGGTTGGGGGTCATCGCGTGGGCCGCGTCGCCGATGAGGACGAGACGGTCGTCAGCGCTGGTGCGCAGGCGGGGTGCGAGCAGGATGCGCTGGGTGTCGCCCTGCTCGCCGACGGCAGCGAGGATCTCGCGGGTCCGGGGGTCCCAGTCGGCGAAGTGGCCGCGCGTCAGGGCGAGCGCCTCCGCCGGGTCCAGGGTGGCGCCACGGCCACCGCGCACCGCGCAGAACCACGCCGCGCCCTGCGGTCCGGGCGTCGTGCCGAAGAGCCCGCCCGGACCCCACCACTCCGTGGCCGTGCGCTCGGGGGGTCCGGGGAGGTGGCCGCGCAGCGCGATCCAGTCGGTGATGACCGGCGCCGTCCCCGGCCAGGCGTGCTGACGTACGGCGGAGCGCACACCGTCGGCGCCGACGACCAGGTCCGCGCCGACCTGGGTGGCGAGGGCCCGTGGGTCCGTGACGAGCCGGGTCAGCCGCGTGACGCTGTCGGGCAGCGCACCCTCGAGCGCCGCGACCAGCTCGGACCGGGGGGTGAACCAGAGGGAGGGAGCGATGTCGTGCAACCCGCGGCCCGTAGCGTCGCGCAGGAGGGCACGGTCGGCGGGGAAGGAAGTCGAGCGCACCCGCTCCCCCACCCCGATCGCGTCGAGGGCGACCCGACCGCCACGCCACATGGCCAGCACCGTGCCGGCGCCGGCCCGCTCGGGCCGCTCCTCCACGAGGGTGACGCGCACCCGGCGAGGGTCGAGGGCGGCGGCGAGCGCCAGCCCGGCGACGCCGCCACCGATCACCAGGACGTGCTCATGGGGTCTCACGGTCTCCACTGTGCCTGCTCGCACCAGCGTGGACGGGGACATCGCCGTCGGGCGGACGTCCCACACCACCCGAGGACGAGGACGACCAAACCTGAATCCGCATACAGGTTAGCCACCGCACGCATGCCCGAGGAGGCTAGGTTGACAGGCATGCACCTTCGCCTCTCCCCGCAAGACGCCGCATTCCAGCAGCGGATGCGTGCCTACTTCACCACCGAGTTCCCGCGGGAGCTGCGTCATGCGGCCGCCGCCGGGCAGCAGCTCACCCCGGAGGACATCCGCCGAAGCCAGTCGGTGCTCAACGATGCGGGGCTGGCGGTCCCGGCCTGGCCGACGTCGTGGGGCGGGCAGGACTGGAGCCCCCTTCGGATGCACATCTGGAACAGCGAGATGCGAGCGGCGGGCGTCCTGCCGCCGCTGCCCTTCAACACCTCGATGGTCGGGCCGGTGATCGCCGCCTTCGGCTCCGAGGAGCTCAAGGCCAGGTTCCTGCCCCAGACCGCCAGCCTCGAGATCTGGTGGTGCCAAGGGTTCTCGGAGCCGGACGCCGGCTCCGACCTGGCCTCGCTGCGCACCACGGCGGTGCGCGACGGTGACCACTACGTCGTCAACGGGCAAAAGATCTGGACGACCCTCGCCCAGCACGCCGACTGGATGTTCGCTCTCGTGCGCACCGACCCCGCCGCCCCCAGGAAGCAGGCAGGCATCTCCTTCCTCCTGCTCGACATGCGCAGCGAGGGCGTCACGACCCGCCCGATCCGCACCCTCGACGGTGATGTCGAGGTCAACGAGGTCTTCTTCGACGACGTGCGCGTGCCGGCGGACCAGCTGGTGGGCGAGGAGAACAAGGGCTGGGACTACGCCAAGTTCTTGCTCGGCAACGAGCGCGTCGGCGTCGCCGACACCGGCCTGATCAAGCTCTGGCTCACCGACCTCAAGGACCACGCCCGCCAGGTCCGAAGGGGGGATGGCACCCTGCTGGACGACCCCGCCGTCGCGGTCCGCTTCGCCGAGCTCGAGGCCGAGCTCATGGCGATCGAGCTGACGGCCGTGCGGGTCTCCGGCAGTTCCAGCGACGGCCGTCCGGACCCGGCCTCGTCCATCCTCAAGCTGTGCGGGTCCCAGCTGCAGCAGGACGTCCTCGAGCTGGCGATCGACGTCGCCGGCCCGATGGCACTGTCCTGGGAGCACCTCGAGGCGGTGCCGGGCTGGGCGAGCTCGAGCGTGCCGACCTACCTCAACTACCGCAAGGCCACGATCTACGGCGGATCCAGCGAGGTCCAGCGCAGCATCGTCGCGACGTCCATCCTCGGACTGAAGGGCTGACACCCATGGACTTCACCCCCACCGACGAGCAGCACGCACTCGCGCAGGCCGTCAGCGGCGCCCTGCGACGCCACGGCTCCCCGGCGTCCACCCGGGGCGAGGCGGCAGCCCCTCCTGCGCACGACGCGGCCCTGTGGCGGGCACTGGTCGACATCGGCGTCCCCGGCCTGGCCTGGCCGGAGGACGACGGCGGTGTCGGGGCCGGGTTCACCGACCTGGCCGTCGCCGCCACCGAGGTCGGACGGTCAGGGCTGCAGGTCCCCCTGGCTGAGACCGTGGTCGCCGGCTCGCTCGTGCGGGCGCTGGCACCCGACGACCTGCGCCGGGAGGTCCTCGGCGGCCTCACCGACGGGTCGCTCCTGCCCGTCCCCGCCCTCGCCGAACCGCTGCGGGCATGGTCCACGACGACGTCCGACGTCACGGCCACCTCGTCGGACCAGGGATGGACCGTGAACGGGACGAAGGCCCCGGTGCGCTACGCACCTGCCGCCACGCACCTCGTGGTCACCGCCACCACCGATGACCAGCTGGCGCTCTTCGTCGTCGCGCAGTCCTCGGCCACGACCGAGGAAGTCGACCTCGACGACGCACCAGCGACCCTGCTCGCGCAGGGCGAGACGGCCGAGGTGGCATTGCGCGAGGCCCTCGCGATCGGCGGCGTCGTGCTGTGCGCCGAGGCGGTCGGTGCGATGGACGAGGCCCTGCGCCTGACGACGGACTACCTGCGCACCCGCACCCAGTTCGGCCGCCCACTGGCCAGCTTCCAGGCCCTCACCCACCGGGCGGCCGACATGTACGCCCGGCTCGAGCTGGCTCGCAGCGCGACCCTCTTCGCCGCGATGGTCGCCGACGAGCAGCCGCTGGACTCCGACGCCCTGCTGAGGGCACGAGTCGTCGTCGACTCCGCTGCCCGACTCGTCGGCCAGGAGGCCGTCCAGATGCACGGCGGCATCGGTGTCACCGCCGAGCACCCGGTTGGCCACCTGACCGCGCGGCTGACGTCGATCAGTCGCACCTGGGGAGATCGTCGCTCACGCCTGTCTGACCTGGGCACCCGCATCGCCGACCATCCCAACGTCCCGATCCTGCGTTGACCCGAGCGATGAAGGAGAAGCACATGAGTGCAGGACACGTCGATCCGAGCAGGGAGGCCTTCGACCAGTTCAAGTCCCTCCCCCGCGATGAGGCGATCCAGATGCTCAACCTCATCCGCTACCGCGAGATGGCCGACTATCCCGAGGGGCACGAGAACGCCGACCGGGGTTGGAGCGGGGCGCAGGCGTACCGGGAGTACAGCCGCACCACCACCCCGGTGCTCGAGCGGGTCGGCGGACGCGTCACTTGGAGCGGACGGCCACAGGTCACCCTCACCGGCCCTGCGGAGGAACGGTGGGATGCCGGGTTCGTCGTCGAGTACCCCTCCGCCGCGGCGTTCTTGAGCATGGTCACCGACGAGGAGTACCAGCAGGCCGTCATCAACCGCACCGCGGCCGTGGCGGACAGTCGCCTCATCCGCTTCGGCGTCCGTGAGGACGGCCCGGGCCTGCCCTGAGCCCACCTTGACGAACGCGGCGCGGCGCCCTCCCCCGCGGTGCGGGGGAGGACGCCGTGGTGCGGTGGCCCTCAACGAACGGCGAGGCCGCCCCCTTCGACATCGACGTCCACGACGACCGTCGTACCGTCCCGCACGTCGCCGGACAGCAGGCCTGTGGCCAGCCGGTCACCGATCTCCTTCTGCACCAGGCGTCGCAGCGGGCGGGCGCCGTAGGCGGGGTCGTAGCCGGTGTCGGCCAGCCACTGACGAGCGGCCGGGGTGACCTCGAGGTCGATGCGCCGGTCGGCCAGACGGCCAGCCAGCT
>JAKDKQ010000129.1 GCA_030453295.1 Janibacter sp. | reverse complement strand
TCAGCCCCCTGGCGGTGGTTCGGGGGTCCACGGGGGCGCAGGTCGCCCCGCGACCGTGAGCCCCCGTGCGATTAGAGGTCGGCGAACATCTTGCCGGGGTTGAGGATCCCGAGCGGGTCGAGTGCCGCCTTGACCGCCCGGTGCACCTGCCGACTTCCCTCGTCGAGCTCGCGCGCCAGCCAGCTCCTCTTGAGGTAGCCGACGCCGTGCTCGCCGGTGATCGTGCCGCCGAGCTCGAGCCCGACCTCCATGATCCGGTCGAAGGCGGCGTCGGCCCGCGCCACGTCCTGCGGGTCGGAGGCGTCGAAGAAGATCGACGGATGGGTGTTGCCGTCACCGGCGTGGGCGACGACCGCGAGGGTCAGGCCGGTCTCGGCCGCGATCTCGTCGAGCCGGTCGTAGAACTGCGGCAGCCGGTGCCGCGGGAGGCAGACGTCGTCGAGCAGCTGGCCGCCGCCGTGCGACTGGGCGTGGTGCTCGTAGGCCGTCTGCGCCAGGCGCCGCGCCGCGACGAGCGCTGCACTGTCGGCCGGGTCCTCGGAGAAGACGACATCGATCGCCTCATTGGCCTCGGCGAAGGCGGCGAAGGCCTCCACCTCCGTGCGGGCCGTCTGCGGGTCGCCACTCCCGTCGGACTGCATGAGCAGCATCGCGCCCGCGTCCTCGTCGAGCCCCACATCGCGGTAGGCGTTGATCATCCGCAGGGTCGTGCCGTCCATGGACTCGAGCAGGGAGGGCTGGGCTCCCGAGGCCATGAGATCGGCGACGGCAGCGGCTGCATGTCGCAGGTCGGCGAAGGTCGCCACCGCTGTCAGTGGCTCGGGCAGAGCCGGGACGAGCCGCAGCGTCACCTCGACGACCACGCCGAGGGTGCCCTCCGACCCGACGAAGAGACCGCGCAGGTCGAGCCCGGCGACCCCCTTCGCCGTCGTCGTGCCGATCGTCGTCAGCGTGCCGTCGGCGAGGACCACCCGCAGCTGCCGGACGTAGTCGCGGGTCACGCCGTACTTGACGCAGCACAGCCCGCCGGCGTTGGTCGCGACATTACCGCCGATGGAGGAGATCCCCACCGACCCGGGGTCCGGGGGATAGGACAGGCCGTGCTCCACGAGCGCGTCCTTGAGGTCCTGGTTGATGATCCCCGGCTCGACGGTCACCGTGCGCTCGCCAGCGTCGACGTCCAGGACCCGGGTCATCCGCTCCAACGACAGCAGCAGGCAGCCGGGCACTGCATTGGCCCCGCCGGACAGCCCGGTGCGCGCGCCCTGCGGCACGACCGGCACCCGGTGACGGGTGGCGAAGCGCATCGTCTCCTGCACGTCCTCGACCGTGCGCGCCCGCACGAGGGCCAGCGCGCCCTCGTCGGGGCACCAGAGCGCCTGGTCACGTGAGTGGGACCCGACGATGTCGGGGTCGGTGACGAGCGCGCCGTCGCTGAGCAGCGGGCCCAGCTCGGACCGGATCGAGGTCGTGAGGTCGCTGGGCTCCATGGTCATTTCTCCTGTGCGGCAAGGGTTGCGGGGTGGACGAGCAGGGGGAGCAGGGCCCGGCCGGACGGCGAAGGGCGGGACCCTCCCTTCGTGGTGGTGACGGCGGCCACGAGCTCGAGGTGGGCCTCGCAGCGTGCGGCGAGCTCCTCGTAGCCGGCCGAGCCCATCAGCTCGACGAGTCCGGCGCGCTCGGTGACGTAGACGGGGTCGACGGCGACGTGGGCGTCGGGGCTGCCCGAGCAGTACCAGTCCAGGTCGTGCCCGCCCGCGCCCCAACCCCGGCGGTCGTACTCGCCGATGCTGACCTCGAGATAGCTGCTGTCGTCGGGCAGCTCGACCGTGCGGTAGGTGCGGCGGATCGGCAGCTGCCAGCACACGTCCGGCTTGACGGTGTGCGGCTCGACGTCGGTGAGCACCGCGTGCTGGTGGAGGGCGCAACCGGCGCCGGCGGGGAATCCCGGACGGTTGAAGAAGATGCAGGCTCCGTCGACGACCTTGGTCTTGAGATCCCCGTCCTCCTTCTCCGTCCACGCCGACTTGCGGGTGGAGCCGGGGTGCAGCTGCCACTCGTCCTCGCCGAGTTGCTCGGCGATCGCCTTGACCCGGGTGAAGTCGTCCTTGTCGGTGAAGTGCGCTCCGAGCACGCAGCAGCCGAAGTCGGGCTTGTCGGCGTCGATGCCGTGGCACCCGCTGCCGAAGACACAGGTCCACGACGAGGTGAGCCAGGTCAGGTCGCAGCGAAAGCGCTGCTCGTCATCGGCCGGGTCCTCGAACTCGACCCAGGTGCGCGCCGTCGTCAGGTCGGTCTCGCCGGGGTGCTGGGGAGTGTCATCGCTCACGGCCGTCACCCTAGGCGCTGCTCAGGACCCATGGCGGCGGGGTGCGGTCGTTGGCCCCCGCTGCGTCTACTGTTGCCCCCGTGCGCCTTGGTGTCATCGATATCGGTTCCAATACCGTCCATCTGCTCATCGTCGACGCCCACCACGGTGCGGCGCCGATCCCTGCGACGTCCCACAAGATCCTGTTGCGGCTCTCCGAGCACGTCGACGACGAGGGTCTGATCGACGAAGGGGGCGCCGCTGACCTCTCCCGCTTCGTCGCGGAGTGTCTCGAGGTCGCGGAGGACCACGGGGCGGAGGAGGTCTTCGCCTTTGCCACCAGTGCGGTCCGTGAGGCACCCAACGGTGATGCGGTGCTCGCCAGGGTGCGCGCCGAGACCGGTGTCGACCTGCAGGTGCTCAGCGGCGAGGACGAGGCCCGACTGACCTTCCTCGCGGCGCGCCGGTGGGCGGGATGGTCGGCCGGCAAGCTGCTGGTCATCGACATCGGTGGGGGCTCCCTGGAGCTGAGCCTCGGTGACGACGAGGATCCCGACATCGCCAAGTCCTTGCTCCTCGGAGCCGGCCGCACCACCCGTGAGCTGCTGGCCGGGGACCCGCCGACCGCCCAGGAGATCAAGCAGGCACGTCGGCACGTGCGGGCCACGCTCGCCAAGGAGATCCGGCCCTATGCCAAGGCCAGCTCGCCCGACACGGTCCTGGGGACGAGCAAGACGATGCGCTCGCTGGCTCGCATCGCCGGCGCTGCGCCGAGCGGCGACGGACCCTATGTCGACCGCCGGCTGCGGCGCGCCGACGTCACCGCGACGATCGCCCGGATCACGCCTATGACGGCTGCGGAGCGGGTCGACCTGCCCGGGGTCTCGGCATCCCGAGCCCACCAGATCCTCGCCGGCGGCATCGTCGCCGAGGCCGCGATGGACCTCCTCGGCGTCGAGGAGCTGACGATCTGCCCCTGGGCGCTGCGCGAGGGCGTGCTCCTGCGGTATCTCGACGTCCTGGCCTGATCGCCTCCCCTCGCGGGGCTACGCTCGGTGCATGCCAGAACCAGCACGCCAGCTGCCGGTGGGGCTGTCCACGGCGTCGGTCTACCCCGAAGGCGCAGCAGCAGCCTTCGAGACCGCTGCCCGGCTCGGGTACGACGGCGTCGAGATCATGGTCTGGACGGATCCGATCTCGCAGAACGCCGGGGCGCTGCGCGCGCTCGCCGACCACCACGGCATCGACATCGTCTCGATCCACGCACCGACGCTGCTGCTCACCCAGAGGGTGATGAGCCCTGACCCGTGGGGCAAGGTCGACAAGTCGATCGAGCTCGCGCAGGAGGTGGGGGCGCCGACGGTGGTCCTCCACCCGCCCTTTCGCTGGCAGAAGGAGTACGCCAGCACCTTCGCCGACGGCGTCGCCGAGCGCGAGGACGCGAGCGGCATCGTGCTGGCCGTCGAAAACATGTTTCCGTGGGCGGCCCGCGGCCGGCAGGTGCAGGCCTACCTGCCCCACTGGGACCCGGTGCCCCAGCCCTACGACCACGTGACGATCGACCTGTCGCACACGGCCACCGCGCGCAGCGACGCGATGCAGATGGTGCTCGACCTCGGCGACCGCCTCTCGCACATCCACCTGGCCGACGGCCACCTCACGACGCTCAAGGACGACCATCTCGTCCCGGGCCGAGGGACGCAGCCGTGCGCCGAGGTCCTCCAGCACATCGCGACGAGCGGGTTCTCCGGCTCGGTCGTGCTCGAGGTGGGGACCCGCCGTCGGCCACGGGAGCGCGAGGCCGATCTGCGGGAGTCGCTCGAGTTCGCGCGCCGGCACCTGGGGCAGGTCGACGGTGCCGGCGAGACCGCGGTCGGCTCGGCGTCCTGACGACCACGCGGCCCCAGCGCACGGTGATCGACGCGGTCGAGGTCGAGGGGCTGCGCGTCGTGCGCGGGGGTCGGCTCGTCCTGCCCGGTCTGGACCTGCAGGTCCCCGCCGGCCAGATCGTGGGGCTCCTCGGACCGAGCGGCGGCGGCAAGTCGACGGTGATGCGTGCGGTCGTCGGCGTGCAGCGCGTCGACGCGGGCCGGGTCGAGGTCCTCGGGCTGCCCGCGGGGCACCCTGACCTGCGCCACCGGGTCGGCTACGTCACCCAGGCACCGAGCGTCTACGGCGATCTGACCGTCGCCGAAAATGTCCTGCACTTCGCCCGACTGCTCGGCGTCCGCGACTCCGCCTCGGCTGCTCGTGAGGCGATCGAGCGTGTCGACCTGACCAGCCACGCGCGATCACGGACCGACGCGCTGTCGGGCGGGCAGCGCAGCCGAGCGAGCCTCGCGGCCGCGCTCGTCGGCCGGCCCGAGCTGCTCGTCCTCGACGAGCCGACCGTCGGGCTCGACCCCGTCCTGCGCCGCGACCTGTGGGCGCTGTTTCGTCAGCTCGCCGACGACGGCGTGACCCTCCTGATCTCCAGCCACGTCATGGACGAGGCCTCCCGGTGCGACCGCCTCGTCCTCCTGCGCGAGGGGCAGGTCCTCGCCGACGAGACCCCCACCGCCCTGCTCGAGCGGACCGGTGCCGCCGATGCCGAGGGCGCCTTCCTCTTCCTCGTGGACGGGGCCGCGACATGAACCCGCGCCTGACCGTCGTCACCGCCGGCCGGGTCCTGCGGCAGGTGCTGCGTGACCGCCGGACCCTGGCGCTCATGCTCGTCGTCCCCGTGGTCCTCATGTGCCTGCTGGCGTGGATCTATGCCGACGGGCCGCTCTTCGAGCGCGTCGGGCCGACGCTGCTGACGGTCTTCCCCTTCGTCGTCATGTTCGTCGTCACGAGCGTCGCCACCCTGCGGGAGCGCACGAGCGGCACCCTCGAGCGTCTGCTCACGACACCGATGGGCAAGGGAGACCTCGTCCTCGGCTACGCCCTCGCCTTCGGCCTGCTCGCCGTCGTCCAGGGGGTGCTGGTCACGACGGTCTCGGTGTGGCTCCTCGGGCTCGACACTGCTGCCTCCTCGGTCTGGCTCGTGCTCGTCGTCGTCGCCAGCGGTGTCCTCGGCACCTCCTTGGGTCTGCTCGCCTCGGCCTTTGCCGCCACGGAGTTCCAGGCAGTGCAGTTGATGCCCGCCACGGTGCTGCCCCAGTTCCTCCTGTGCGGCCTGCTCGTCCCGCGCGACCAGCTGCCGCGAGCCCTCGAGCTGGTGTCGGACGTGCTCCCGCTGTCCTACGTCGTGGACGCCGCCACTGCGGTCGCCGGACAGGTGCAGCCGCGCGCTGACCTGGCCACTCCGCTGCTCGTCATCGCCGGTTGGATCCTCGTCGCGCTCGTCCTCGGGAGCCTCACCCTGCGCCGCCGTACACCGTGACCTCCTGACCGTAGGCTGACGTTCGTGAGACGACTCCTCTTCATCGCCAATGCCTCCGCGGGGACCTCCGACACGGAGAGACAGGACGCTGCCCTGGCCGTCCTGCGCGCGGACGCTGACGTCCGCGTGGTCGAGACCGAGTCGATCGACGACCTCACCGAGGCCGTCGCCGGGCGCGACGGCCGAGAGATCGTCATCGCCGGTGGCGATGGATCGCTCCATGCCTTCGTCACCGCCCTGTGCCGGGCCGGCGACCTGGGCGAGGACCCGCCGACCGTGGGGCTGCTGCCCATGGGCACGGGCAACGACTTCGCCAGGTCGGTCGACCTGCCCACGGACCCCGCCGAGGCCGCCCGGGTCGTGCTGGCCAGCCCGGTCCAGCCCGTCGACGTGCTCATCGACGGGGACGACAACCTCGTCGCCAATGCCGTGCACATCGG